>BADC01000916.1 GCA_000333435.1 Corynebacterium-like bacterium B27
GACGGCGATCGCCGCGTGCGCCTGCTCGACACCCCGTCGGGCGGTGGTGCCGAGGCGAACTGGCGCCGGGTCTCCGAGGCGGCGACGGGGGAGTTCATCAAGCTCCTCCCCGGCGACGACCTGCTCTACCCGGGCGCCCTGCGCGCGCACTCGGACGCGCTGGCGGCGCATCCGCAGGTCGTGCTCGTGTCGAGCCCGCGCGACATCCTCGACGCCCACGGCCGCGTCACGATCGCCAAGCGCGGCCTCCAGGGGGTGGCGCGGCGGCAGCAGCCCGGGGTGGCGGTCATCCGGCAGACGGTGCGCCGCGGCACCAACGTGTTCGGCGAACCCGGATGCGTCACGATGCGCCGCGAGACCCTCGAGCAGGCGGGCGGCTGGGATGCCCGGTTCCCCTACCTCATCGATCAGACCAGCTACTCGAAGGTGCTGCTGCGCGGCGACTACCTGCCGATCGACCACGCCTACGCGGGATTCCGGGTGAATCAGGGCCAGTGGAGCGTCGCCCTGGTGAACGAGCAGGCCGCCCAGGCGAAGGCCTACCATGCCTGGTGCCGGGAGCAGGCGCCGGAGACGATCAGCGCATCCGACGTCTGGATCGGCAACCGCCGCGCCGAGTTCATGGCGCTCGCGCGCCGCGCCTACTACACCCTCAACCGAGCCAGGATGACCGCCGCCGCATGAGCACGATGACCCGCCTCGACCGCTTCGCCGCCCGGCTCGCCGGCTGGCGCTGGCTGCCCTATGCCGTTGCGGCGCTGCTCTCACTGGTGGCGGTGTGGTTCGGTCTCGACCTCTGGCACCTCGACTGGAAGGTGCCGCTCTACTACTCGGGCGACGCGCTCGCGGTGGGCTCGCACTTCAAGACGATCATCGAGTACGGCTGGTTCACCCACCAGCCCGACCTGGGCGCGCCGTACGGGCAGTTCTACAACGACTATCCGCAGGCCGACAACCTGCACTTCATCGCCGCCAACCTCCTGCGCGTCTTCACGGGCGACTTCGGCGCGCTGATGAACATCTACTTCGTGATCGGATTCCCGCTCGCGGCGATCACGGCGGTCTCGTTCCTGCGCCTCGTCGGCGTCAGCCGCATCCTCGCCACTGCACTCGGTGTCGTGTATTCGATCGCGCCGTACCACTTCATCAAGGGCGAGGGGCACCTCTTCCTCGCGGCGTACTTCGTGGTGCCGCTCGCTCTCGGCATCCTCTACCGCGTGGCGACCGCGCAGCCGCTGTGGTCTCGGCGCATCCTGAGCCGGCGCAACCTCGCCACTGTCGGCACCCTCGCGCTGCTCGGCACGGCGTCGAGCTACTACTCGGTGTTCGTGGCGCTGATCCTCGCCGTCGTGGGCCTCGCGAAGCTCTGGCAGACCCGCGCCTGGCGGCGGTTCTGGGGAGCCGCGGCAGCGGGCGGCGTGATCGTGCTGACCATGGCGATCAACCTCCTGCCCGACCTCCTCTACCGCCTCGCCAACGGTGCCAACGAGGCGGTGCTGGTGCGCAGCCCACCCGAGGCCGAGCTCTACTCGTTCAAGATCGCGTCACTGCTGCTCCCCGTGCCGGGCCACCGTTTCGGCCCGTTCGCGACGCTCCGCCAGCTCTACGACACCTACTACCCGCTGCCGTCGGAGGCGCCGGCGCTCGGCCTGATCGCCGCTGCCGGGTTCGTGGCGCTGATCGTGTTCGCGGTCTACTTCCTGCTCTCGGGCGGCCGAACGCGCTGGCGGGCCCCGAAGTCGTACGTGCGCACGCTCTCGATCCTCGCCGGCATGACCGTCGTCGCCGTGCTCTTCGGCACGGTCGGCGGGCTCTCGACGCTGCTCTCCTTCGTCGACTTCCCCATCCGCTCCTGGAACCGCATCGCCATCCTCATCTCGATGCTCGCGCTCGCGGCGCTCGGGCTCATCCTCGACCGGTTCGTGCGCTGGGTGCTGCGGCGAGGCCGCGCCCGCCGAACGGATGCCCGTCCCGCCCGCCGCTGGCTCGTCGCGCTGCCGCTCGCCGCCCTGCTCCTCCTTCTCGCGGTCTGGGACCAGATCCCGCCCATCGAACCGGCGGCCCGCGCCGCCACCGTGGCGAGCTTCGACTCCGACGACGGCTTCGTCAAGCAGGTCGAGGCGACCGTCGCACCCGACTGCCTCATCTACCAGCTGCCGTACATCCCGTTCCCGGAGTCGCCGCCGGTGAACGGCGCCACCGACTCCGACGAGCTGCGCCCGTTCCTGCACTCCGACGACCTGCGCTGGTCGGCCGGCGGCATCAAGGGCCGGGAGCCGATCGACGACGTGGGTGCGTACGCCTCCCTCGCGGTGCCCGCGATGCTGATGGCCCTGCACGGCATCGACGCCTGCGGCATCGTGGTCGACCGCGCTGCCTACGCCGACGGCGGCGCCGACATCGTGGCGCAACTCGAGCGCGCGACCGGCACCGGCGCATCCGCGTTCGACTCGGCCGACGGCCGCTTCAGCTTCATCGCCACCGCGCCGTGATAGCTTCTGGACCTGTGGACACAGGCGGCACCGGCGAGACCACGGAGTACACCATCTCCGTCGTCGTGCCCGTGTACCAGGGCGAGCGCACGCTCGCCGCCGTCGTCGCCGAGCTCGAGCCGTACACCCGGCGCACCCGCACGCCCGACGGTGTGGCCTACCGCATCACCGAGGTCATCCTCGTGCACGACAACGGGCCCGACCACTCCGACACGGTGATGCGGGCGCTCGAGATCCAGTACCCGTTCGTGCGCATCCTGTGGCTCAGCCGCAACTTCGGGCAGCACGCCGCCACCATCGCGGGCATGGCCACCTCGACCGGCCGCTGGATCCTCACGATGGACGAAGACGGTCAGCACGACCCCGCGTCGATCGGCGCCTTCCTCGACACCGCCATCCGCGAGCGGGCCGGCGTCGTCTACGCCCGCTTCACGAACGAGCGGCCGCACGGGCTGTGGCGGTCGGCCGCCTCCAAGTCGTCGAAGCGGATGCTCGGGGCCGCCTTCAACCTGCCCGACGCCAGCCAGTTCCAGAGCTACCGCCTGGTGCGCGGCGACATGGGCCGCAAACTCGCGGGCTTCGCCGCCACCGGGGTGTATCTCGACGTGGCGCTCTCCTGGGTCACGAACCGCGTGGCGACGAGCCCGACGGTGCTGCGCACCGCCGACGGGCGCGTCTCGGGGTATTCGTTGCCGGCGCTGTTCGCGTACTTCTGGCGCATGGTGCTGACCAGCGGCACCACCGGCCTCCGGGCCGTCAGCGTGCTCGGCGGCGTCATCGCGTTGATCGGGCTGGCTGTCGCCGTCTACGTCATCGTCTCACTGGCCGTCGGCAACGACTCCGGCACCGAGGGATGGGCGTCGCTCATCGTCGTGGTGCTGCTGTGCTCGGGTGCCATCCTGGTCTCGCTCGGGGTCATCGCCGAGTACATCGGCGTCTCGCTCAACGTGTCGATGGGCCGGCCGCTGTATCTCGTGGTCGAGAACCCCGAGACGATCATGCCCGAGGAGGAGTCGGCCGACCCCGAGCACGTGCTCACCTCCGAAGCCCCCACTCTGCCCACCACCCCCGCCGCTCGGCCCGAACCGACCGCACCTCACGGAACGGATGCCCCACCCGGTGCTCGATGAGATCGTCTTCAGCCGCCCCTACCGTTCGCCCGGGGAACTCGCGAACCTCGAGGCGGTGCTGCGCTCCGACCACGCCCATGGCGACGGAGCGTTCACGGCCTCGGGCACGGCGCGACTGACGTCGCTCCTCGGNGCTCCGNAGGCCCTCCTCACCACCTGGTGGACGCACGCCCTCGACATGGCGGCGATCCTGCTCGACATCGGGCCGGGCGACGAGGTGATCCTGCCGAGCTTCACCTTCCCCTCCGCCGCCACCGCCGTGGTGCTGCGGGGCGCGACCCCGGTGTTCGTCGACATCGACGAGTCGACGGGCAACATCGATCCCGAGCAGGTGGCCGAGGCCATCACGCCGCGCACCCGCGCCGTCACGGTGATGCACTACGGGGGAGTGCCGGTCGACCTCGAGTCGGTGCTGCGCATCACGACGGATGCCGGCATCGCCCTGGTGGAGGACAATGCGCACGGTCTCGGCGGCCGCGACGGCACCCGCACGCTCGGCACCGCCGGGGTGCTCGCCACGCAGAGCTTCCACGACACCAAGAACGTGCACTGCGGCGAGGGCGGCGCGCTCGTCGTCAACGACGAGGCACTGCTCGAGCGGGCCGAGATCGTGCGGGAGAAGGGCACCAATCGGGCCCGATTCCTCCGCGGCGCGGTCGACAAGTACACCTGGCAGGACGTGGGCTCGAGCTACCTGCTCAGCGAGCTGAACGCGGCGGTGCTGGATGCCCAGCTCGCCGCCTTCGAGACCATCCAGGCCGAGCGCAACCGGGTCTGGAACGCCTACGCCGACGGCCTCGCCGAGTGGGCCGACGACCTCGACCTGCGCCTCATGTCGGATGACCCGACCCTGCAGCACGCGGCCCACCTGTTCTACGTGGTGATGCCCGACTACGAGGAGCAGACCGCCCTGATCGAGCACCTGCGCGGTTTGGGCATCCGGGCAGCGTTCCACTACGTGCCCCTGGACTCGGCGCCCGCCGGCCGCCGCTTCGGCCGCACGGTCGGCGACCGCGAGCTCGACCGTAGTGCCGCTTTCTCGTCGCGCTTGGTGCGCCTGCCGCTCTGGGCCGGGCTCACGGATGCGCAGGTCGAGCGCGTGATCGCGGGCGTGCGCTCCTACCGCTGACTGTGCGGCCAGGCGGCTCCCGTTAGACTCTGTGCGTGCAGATCCGCGAACTGAGCATTCCAGACAGCTACGAGATCACGCCGAAGCAGTTCGGCGACGACCGGGGCGTGTTCCTCGAGTGGTACCGCTTCGACAAGCTGGCGGAGGTGGTCGGGCACTCCATCGACCTCGCCCAGGCCAACACCTCGGTGTCGAAGAAGGGTGTGGTGCGCGGCATCCACTTCGCCGACATTCCGCCGTCGCAGGCGAAGTACGTCACGGCCACCCACGGTGCGGTGCTCGACTACGTCATCGACATCCGCGTCGGGTCGCCCACCTACGGGCAGTGGGACTCGGTGCTGCTCGACGACACCGACCGACGCGGCATCTACCTCGCCGAGGGGCTCGGGCACGCCTTCGTCGCCCTCACCGACGACGCCACCGTCTCCTACCTCGTCACCTCCACCTTCAACGCCGATCGCGAGCACGGCATCAACCCGCTCGACCCCGAGGTCGAGCTCCGTTTCCCCGAGGAGGCAGGCGACCTGCTGCTCTCGCCGAAGGACACGGATGCGCCGAGCCTCGCCGAGGCGGCCGCATCCGGTCTCCTGCCCACCTGGGACCAGGCACGAGCGTTCTACGCGGCACTGAACGAGAAGGGCGCCTGATGCGCGGAATCATCCTGGCCGGCGGCTCCGGCACCCGGCTCTGGCCGATCACGAAGGGCATCTCCAAGCAGTTGATGCCGATCTACGACAAGCCGATGATCTACTACCCCCTGTCGACCCTCATGATGGCCGACATCAACGAGGTGCTCATCATCACGACGCCGGAGTACAACGACCAGTTCCGGGCGTTGCTCGGCGACGGCAGCGAGCTCGGCATGCGTATCGAGTACGCCGTGCAGCCCTCGCCCGACGGTCTGGCGCAGGCGTTCATCATCGGTGAGGAGTTCATCGGCGACCAGAGCGTTGCGCTCGTGCTCGGCGACAACATCTTCCACGGTGTCGGGCTCGGCTCGTCGCTGCGCACCAACGGCGAGATCGACGGCGCGCGCATCTTCGCGTACCACGTCGCGAACCCGCGGGCCTACGGTGTGGTCGAGTTCGACGAGGACTTCACGGCGGTCTCGATCGAGGAGAAGCCGCTCCAGCCGAAGTCGAACTACGCGGTGCCCGGTCTCTACTTCTACGACAACTCGGTGGTGGAGATCGCGAAGTCGATCGAGCCGAGCGCGCGCGGCGAGCTCGAGATCTCGACCGTGAACGAGCGCTACCTCGAGCGGGGCGACCTGCACGTGCAGGTGCTCGACCGTGGCACGGCGTGGCTCGACACCGGGACCTTCGAGTCGATGATGCAGGCCTCGGAGTACGTGCGGGTGATCGAAGACCGGCAGGGGTACAAGATCGGCTGCATCGAGGAGATCGCCTGGCGCGCGGGCTGGATCGACACCGACCAGTTGGCGGCGCTTGCGAAGCCCCTCGTGAAGAGCGGGTACGGGGCCTACCTCGAGACGCTGATCGCGTCGGCCGACTGAGCCCACCCGGCGCGGCCCGGAGACCGCCGCGTGGCATCCTGACGCGGCGGAGATCTGCACGTACCGTGTGAGGGTGCAGCAGCAACATGTGTCTTCGACGTCGAGGCGTGGCGCCCGGCGGCGCACGCGTGCCCTCTCGGCTCTCACCGCCGGCTTGCTCGCTGCAGCCGCCGTGCTCTCGGGGCCCGCGTTCGCGGCCAGCGCCGGAGACGAGCCGACGGCTGGTTCGGGTGACACGCCGCCGACCGACACCCCGCCGACCGACACCCCGCCGATCGAGGTCCCGCCGGCGGAGCTTCCGCGCATGTCGGCGTACTCGGCCGAGCAGTTCGCGGGCGAGGCGGCGGCGCTGCCCGACGAGCTGAGCCAGGCCGTCGAGCGCGACCTGGGCGAGACGCCCGAGGAGTACCTGGCGCGCGCGGATGCCGCGGTCGACGCATCCGCCGTCGTCGACGCCCTGCAGGCCAGCGGCATGGACGTGCTGGGTTCGCGGCTCGACGGCACGACGCTCGTCGTGAACGTCGGCTCCGATGCCGATGCCGCTGTGGTCGAATCGCTCGGGGCGACGGCCGAGCTCGGCGCGCCGGAGCTGCCCGACTTCGCCGGCCGGCATCTCGACGCGCTCGCCGACATCGTGGGTGGGCAGGGCTTCCAGTTCCTCGTGGCGGGGGAGACCTGGGTGTGCTCGGTGGGCTTCACCGGGCGGTACAAGGCCTACCCGCAGCCGCAGTTCGTCACCTCGGGCCACTGCATCGAGCCCTCACACGACAGCGGCACGTACTACTACGAGTCGAAGCAGTCGACCGCGGGCGGCACGCCGACGCGCGGCGGCATCATCGGGGCGCCGATCGCCGACCAGTACAAGTTCGGCGGCGGGGCCGACGCGGCAGCCGTCGGGGTGTCACCGTCGTGGGGCACGCAGCCGCAGGTCTCGACCTGGGGCGGCGGGGCCGGCCGGCTCACCGACGGCACCCCCGTCACAGTCACCGACATGACCACGGGGGTCGTGGGGTCGCCGATCTGCAAGTCCGGTCGCACGACGGGGTGGACCTGCGGCGAGATCCTCGTGGTGAACGAGTCCTTCCCGGTCTACAACCGGTCCGGTCAGGCGCAGTACGTGAACCTCACCCTCACCGACGTGTGCATGTTGCCGGGCGACAGCGGCGGATCGGCGCTCATCGGCACGGCCGCGTTCGGTCTTGGCACCGCGGGCGACTTCACCGGCAATTGCGACCGGTCGAGCCAACCGGATGCGATCAGCGGATTCTTCCCGATGCTCACCAACAACGGGTCGCCGAGCGTGACGACCGCGCTGCCGGGGTTCGAGCTGGGGGTGACGCTCGCTCGCCGA
>BADC01000915.1 GCA_000333435.1 Corynebacterium-like bacterium B27
CATCCGCTCGATGGCGAAATCGCGCTGAAAGGAAAATGACCATGGACTGGAAGATCGAACTCGTCGCCGTCCCCGTGACTGACGTCGACCGCGCGAAGGCGTTCTACGTCGACCAGGTGGGCTTCGTCGCCGACCACGACCACGCCATCAGCGACGAGCTGCGTTTCGTGCAACTCACCCCGCCCGGCTCGGCCTGCTCGATCGTGATCGGCACGGGCATCACCGACATGGCGCCGGGGTCGCAGAAGGGCGTGCAGATGGTCGTCCAGATGTTAACATCTGGCTGGTCTTGTCGACCATGATCACGAAGTCGGTGAGGGCGGGGGAGTAGACCGCGCCGCCGGCTGCCGGGCCCATGATGATCGAGATCTGCGGGATGACCCCGGAGGCGGCCGTGTTGCGCCGGAAGATCTCGCCGTACTTGCCGAGGGCCACGACACCCTCCTGGATGCGCGCGCCACCCGAGTCGAGCATGCCGATGATGGGCACGCCCGTCTTGAGGGCAAGGTCCATCACCTTGATGATCTTCTCGCCCGCCACCTCGCCGAGCGAGCCGCCGAAGATGGTGAAGTCCTGCGCGTAGACCGCGACCTGACGGCCGTGGATGGTGCCGGTGCCGGTGACGACCGCGTCGCCGTAGGGGCGCGACTTCTCCATGCCGAACGCGTGGGTGCGGTGGCGCACGAACTCGTCGATCTCGACGAACGAGCCGTGGTCGAGCAGCTGCTCGATGCGTTCGCGGGCGGTCTTCTTGCCGCGCTTGTGCTGCTTCTCGATGGCGGCTTCGCCCGACGCCGTCACGGCCTCGTGGTAGCGGTTCTTCAGGTCGGCGAGCTTTCCCGCCGTGGTGTACAGGTCGGGCTCGGTCGTCGCGTCTTCACTCACGCCGTTCACTCTACCGGCCAGTCCTCGGCGCATCCCGTTGCCGAAACCCTACAAATGCGAGCGGGCTCCTTGTGCACGGATACCCCGCCGTGCTGCACGCGTCCGGTAGCTTGGCGTCATGGACAAGCCCGCGCATCCGCCCCTCCTGCCGCTCTCGCGAGCCGTCGCGCCGCGACTGGAATGGCTGCCGCAGGCCGGCTCGACGAACGACGTGCTGGTGCAGGCCGCGGCGGGCCCGTCGGCCGCCGACTGGCCGGATCTCGCAGTGGTCGCCACCGACGACCAGGTCGCTGGCCGTGGCCGTCTCGGCCGGGTGTGGACCGCGCCGGCCGGCCGGACGCTCGCGATCTCGGTGCTGTTGCGGCCGCGCGACGCATCCGGAGCCCCGATCCCGCCCGAGCGCTTCGGCACGCTGCCGCTCCTGGCCGGCGTCGCGATGGCCCGGGTGGTGGGAGGCCTCGTGCAGACGGCGCGCATCCACACCGCTCACCGCCTGGCGCGCGAGGCGGTGAGCCTGAAGTGGCCGAACGACGTGCTGATCGGGGAACGGAAGGTGTCGGGCATCCTCGGCGAACTGCTGCCGGATGCGCGGGGCCTCGTCATCGGCGCCGGCCTCAACCTCACCCTCACCGAGGAGGAGCTGCCGACGCCGACCGCGACGTCGTTGCTCGTGGCCGGGGTGGCGCAGCCGTCGCCGGATGCGGTGCTCGCCGGGTACCTGCGCGACCTCGGCTCGCTCTACGAGCGCTGGTGCGCGGCGGGGGGTGACGCGGTGGCGAGCGGGCTGCTGGCAGACGTGACGAGGGTCACGGGGACGCTCGGGCGTGCGGTTCGGGTGGAGCTGCCGGGCGGGGAGTTCCGAACGGGGGTCGCGCGGGCGGTCGATGAGACCGGGCGGCTCGTGGTCGACCTCGACGACGGCGGGGAGCCGCTGGTGGTCTCCGCGGGCGATGTGACGCATCTCCGGCACGACGACAGGGGAAACGGAGATTCCCGGTAAAGAATGGGCTCATGGCCAGGCGCGGAGAGCAGACGGAGTCGTTCGACTCGCTGCTGCGCGGGCCGGCGGCGCCTGGGGTGCCCGGGGCGCCGGCGATGTACCCGCCCGGAGCGCGGCCCGCTCCGTCTGGTCCGCCGTCGCCGGCGTCGCAGCCCTCGCCGCCCTCGCAGCGTGACCCCGCCGCCACCGAGCGCTTCGGCTGGGGCGCGGCCCCGGCACCCGACGCGGGGTACACCACCTCGGTCGAACCGGTGCGGCCGGCGGCGCCCGAGACCATCCTCCTGCGCGTCCGCCCGCACGGGCGACGGCTGACCATCCCGGTGCTCGTCCTGTTCGCCACCGTCACGGCCTACGGCTACTTCGGCGGCCGGTTCCTCGAGGAGTGGCAGAACTGGGCGGCGCTCGCCGCCGCAGCCGGACTGGTCTTCTTCGCCGTGCTGCTGCCCTTCTTCGCCTGGCTCGGGCATCGCTACACCCTGACGACGCGGCGCATCATCGCGCGGCGGGGCATCCTCGTGCGTCAGCGGCAGGACGTCTACCTCGCACGCGTGACGGATGTGCGGCTGCGGCGCACCCCGCTGCAGGCCGCTTACGCGGCCGGAGACGTGCGGGTGGTGGCGGGGCCGGACCTCACGCTCGTGCTCCGCGACGTGCCCTCGGCGCGCCTCGTCGCCGACCTGCTGGGCGAGCTCACCGAGCACCCCGTTCCCGCCGCGCAAGTCCTCTGACCGGGTCGGATGCGGGCAACTAGACTTCTCCCGTGACTTTCGTAGTGGGTGTTGTGGGTGGCGGGCAGCTGGCGCGGATGATGGTGCCGGCGGCGGTGGAGCTGGGCGTCGAGATCCGGGTGCTGGCCGAGAACGAGGGCATGTCCGCGGCGATCGCCGCGACCGCGGTGGGCGACTACACCGACCTCGCGACGGTGCGCGACTTCGCCCGCGATGTCGACGTGCTCACCTTCGACCACGAGCACGTGCCGCAGGCGGTGCTGCGGGCGCTCGTCGCCGAGGGTGTGCAGGTCCACCCCGGGCCGGATGCACTGCAGTACGCCCAGGACAAGCTGCGGATGCGCGAGCGGCTCGCGTCGCTCGGCATCCCGATGCCCGACTGGGCGCGTATCGAGACCGCGGAGGAGCTGGACGCCTTCATCGCCGACCACGGCGGGCATGCGGTCGTGAAGACCGCGCGCGGAGGCTATGACGGCAAGGGCGTGCGGGTCGTGACCTCGGCGGCGCAGGCGGAGGAGTGGTTCCTGGCGCTCGATGAGGACGGCCGTGGGGGAGCGCTGCTCGCCGAGGAGCTGGTCGACTTCCGGCGGGAGCTGGCGCAGCTCGTGGCGCGGCGGCCCTCCGGCGACATC
The DNA here is from genome assembly GCA_000333435.1 of Corynebacterium-like bacterium B27. GTDB lineage: Bacteria > Actinomycetota > Actinomycetes > Actinomycetales > Microbacteriaceae > Herbiconiux. The sequence continues at coordinate 3,246 of BADC01000915.1, forward strand.
ACGCTGTGGCCCGTGGTCGAGTCGGTGCAGAAGGACGGTGTGTGCGCCGAGGTCATCGCGCCCGCCCCCAGCGCTGCCGGGCGCGAGGCCGAGATGGCGGCGCGGATCGGCACCACGATCGCCGAGGAACTCGGGGTCACAGGTGTGCTGGCCGTCGAGCTGTTCGAGACGACGGATGAGCGCATCCTGGTCAACGAGCTCGCCATGCGCCCGCACAACACCGGTCACTGGACCATCGACGGTTCCACCACCAGCCAGTTCGAGCAGCACCTGCGCGCGGTGCTCGACCTGCCGTTCGGCGCGACGGGTCATCGCGATCCGTGGAGCGTGATGGTGAACATCCTGGGCGGCCCCACCGTGCGCACCCTCGACGAGGCGACCGCGCTGGCGATGGCCGACCAGCCAACCGCGAAGCTCCACCTCTACGGCAAGGAGCCGCGGCCCGGCCGCAAGGTGGGCCACATCACCACCGGGGGCGACGACCTCGACGAGGTCGTCTTCCAGGCGCGCGCGGCTGCCGCCTTCTTCCAGGATTAGTATTCGAGAAAGCCTCAGCTTCGAGTATCATCGTGGGATGAGACCCACGGTCAGAAGACTTCCCCTCGCGCTCGCCGCCGTGCTCATCGGCGTGGCAATGGCTCCGGCAGGGACGGCTTTCGGTGACGAGCTCCTGCCGACCGGCTCCACAGAGCTCGAACTCGCCGGTGAGGCCGCGCCGATCGTGGGCGACCTCGGGGAGACGGTGCTCGATCCGGCCATCCACCGCGCCTTCGTGCTGAACACGCAGTACGACAAGATCGAGGTGCTCGACACCTCGCAGCCCGATCTGCCGCTGATCACACGCATCCCGACCACCCCCTATGCGAGCAACATCGCCATCGACACGACCCGCCACCGCGTTTTCACGAACGACTACGGAGCGTCCACCGTCGCGGTGATCGATGTCGATCCGACTTCGACTACTGCGAACACCACCGTCCAGACAATCCCGACCGGCGGACGAGGGGCCAATCTGGTGGCTGCGGATCCGGGTGCGAATGTGCTTTTCGTCACCAACGGGGAGTCGGCAGACGTGTCGATCATCGACCTTGCCGACAGCAGTCAGCGACTGGTCGCCACCGAGGGCTGGGTCACCGACATGGTTGTCGACCTCGAGCGTCACCAAGCGGTGCTTTCGAGCGCAGAGAAGGTCACGCTGACGAGAGTCCAACTCGATGGCACCGCTACAGTGTCGTCGACGGATTGGCCGCCGGAGCAGCTGGCGATCGCCAGGGGCGAGCTCCTGGTTTCCTTCTCGAAGCCGGCTTCACGCGTCGAGCGCTTCGACCTGGCAACGGGCGCCAAGACTGGGCGCTCCGGGGGATTGGCGTCGACGGCCGGAGCGCTCGCCGTGGATGACGAACTCCAGCTGGTCTACGTGATTCATGCGGCGGCCGGTGCTCCCGCGATCGAAATTCTCGCAGAAGCAAGTCTGGCTGTGCAGCCCACACCACACGTCGACGTCGGCTACCTCCATCGCATCGTCGTTGAACCTGGTAGGGACCAGATCTTGGTCACGCGCACTTTCTCCGCCCAGTCGCATGTCGACCGCTATCAGGTTCACCCGAGTCCGCTGCCCGCCGTGGATCGCGTCGGAGGCACGGACCGGTACGCGGTCGCTGCATCCGCCTCGGCGGAGATGTACGGGTCAGGCGTCGCCGTCGCCTACGTGGCGACCGGTGCGGTCTTCGCCGATGCGCTCTCCGGCTCGGCAGCCGCCGGGCACGCAGGCGGCCCGGTGCTGCTCGTGTCGCGCGACACCGTCCCTGACGCCACAGCGGCGGAGCTCGCGAGGCTCAAGCCGCGGAAGATCGTGGTGCTCGGCGGCACGGCATCGGTCAGCGCAGGTGTCGAGAAGGCGCTGGGAGCGTACAGTCCGGCGGTGAGCCGGATTGCGGGTGCCGACCGGTTCGAGGTCTCGGCCGCGGTGTCGGCTGCGACGTTCTCGCCGGGTGTGCAGCGGGTCTACCTGGCGTCGGGCGAGGTCTTTCCCGATGCCCTGTCGGCGTCGCCGGCGGCGGGACGGGATTCGAGCCCGGTGCTGCTCGTGCAGAAGTCGTCGGTTCCCGCCTCGGTCAGCCGGGAGATCGAGCGCCTCAAACCCAGCGTCATCATCGTGATGGGCGGGGCCAACACCGTCGCCGACTCGGTGGTGGATGCGCTGTCGAAGTCGAGGCCGGTGGTGCGCATCGCAGGGGCCGACCGCTTCGAGGTGGCAGCCGTGACCTCGGCCGGCGCATTCCCCCATGGCACACACACGGTGTACGTGGCCTCGGGCGAGGTCTTCCCCGACGCGCTCGCCGGAGCGGCCGTGGCGATCGCCGACACGGCGCCGGTACTGCTCGTGACCCGTGACGGCGTCCCGGCCACCGTCGCCACGGAATTGGAACGCCTGAAGCCATACCGCATCGTGGTGCTGGGTGGGCCGAGCACGGTGAGCGATCGGGTGCTCGACCAGCTCCAGACATACCTGCCGAAGTAGGGCACGGCGCGTGCCGCTGCGGTCATCTTGCAGCACGCACATTTACAGTGGGGGCTATGCCCGAAACCACCCCCGTAGTGGGCGTCGTCATGGGGTCGGATTCCGACTTCACCGTCATGAGCGACGCCGTGCAGGTGCTCACCGACTTCGGCGTGCCGCACGAGGTTCAGGTCGTGTCGGCCCATCGCACGCCCGAGACGATGATCGAGTACGGCAAGACCGCCCGGCAGCGCGGCCTCAAGGTCGTCATCGCCGGAGCGGGCGGAGCGGCGCACCTGCCGGGCATGATCGCATCCGTCACCACCCTCCCCGTGGTCGGCGTGCCCGTGCCGCTGGCGCGACTCGACGGCCTCGACTCGCTGCTCTCGATCGTGCAGATGCCCGCCGGCATCCCGGTCGCCACCGTCTCGATCGGCGGCGCGAAGAACGCCGCGCTCATCGCTGTCAGCATTCTGTCGACTTCGGATGATGGGCTGGCCGCACGCCTCGACGCCTACCGCACCGAGCTCGCCGAGCTCGTCGACCGCAAGAACTCGGACCTCCAAGCCCGCCTATGACCGCCTACACCGCAAGCGCCAACGCCACGGCCAGCCCCATCCGCTACCCCGACACGTCTTCACCGAAGGCGATGACGGTGCGCGGCTGGTGGCTCGTGGTGCTCAACTTCCTCATCCCGGGGTCGGCGCAGGTGCTGGCCGGCAACCGCAAACTCGGCCGGTTCGGGCTGTATTTCACCTTCGCCATGTGGATCATGGCCGTGCTCGGCCTCGTCATCTACCTCATCTGGCCGCAGGTCATCTTCTCCATCGCCACCAACCCGATCCCGCTCGGCGCGGTGCAGGTGGTGCTGCTCGCCTACGCGGTGCTCTGGGTGGTGCTGACCCTCGACACGTTGCGGCTCGTGCGCCTGGTGCGCGTGGGCAACCGCGCCCGCCCGGCGCTCGCCCTCTTCTCGGTCATGCTCCTGGCCGTCGCATCCGGTGGTGCCGCTGCCGGCGCCTACTACGCCAACGTCGCGCAGAGCGGACTTGACGCCGTGTTCTCGGCGCAGGCCGCGGCCGAGCCGCCGATCGACGGGCGGTACAACATCCTCCTCCTCGGCGGCGACGCCGGGCCCGACCGCGACGGCATGCGCCCCGACAGCATGACCGTGGTGTCGATCGAGGCCGACACCGGTCGCGCCACCATGATCGGCATCCCCCGCGACCTGCAGCAGGTGCCGATCAAGGAGGGCTCGCCCCTCATCGGCAGTGACTACGCGCCCGACGGCAGCTACGACTGCGGCAGCGACTGCCAGATCAGCTTCCTCTATCCCCGAGTGATGGCATTCGATCAGGACCTGTATCCGAACGCCGACGCCGAAGGTTCGAACCCGGGCGTCGAAGCAACGAAGGATGCGATCGAGGGCGCCCTCGGCATCACCATCCAGTACTACGTGATGATCGACATGCAGGGCTTCAGCGACCTCATCGACGCGCTCGGCGGAGTCGACATCAACGTCACCGAGGCGCTGCCGATGGGCGGCGACGAAGACGGCAACGAGATCGAGGGCTGGATCTGGCCCGGCGAGCAGCACATGAACGGCTACACGGCGCTGTGGTACGCGCGCTCGCGGCACACCACGAGCGACTACGACCGGATGGAGCGCCAGGGCGAACTGCAGACGGCCATCCTGCAGCAGTTCCAACCGGTGAACGTGCTGACGAAGTTCCAGGGCATCGTCGAGGCGGGTACGCAGGTCGTGCAGACCGACATCCCGCAGTCCACGCTCTCGTACTTCATCGACCTCGCGCTGAAGACGAAAGACCTCCCGATCGACCGCATCGACCTCACGCCCCCGCTCATCGACCCGGAGGACCCGGACTGGGACACCGTCCGCTCCACGGTCGCGAACGCCCTCGTGCTCTCCACCGCCACCGACTCCGCGGGCTGAGGCCGGCCGCGTGAGTCAGGCACCCGACGGGCGCGCTCCGAGCATGTCGTTCGGCACCGCCATCGCGACCGTCGCGCGCAAGTACGCCGAGTTCGAGGGCCGAGCGGGGCTGGCCGAGTTCTGGTGGTGGATCTTGTTCGCCGCCCTCGTCAGCGCCGCCCTCAGCTCGATCAGCATCGTGACGCAGCCCGGTGGCGAGACGATCGGGTCGGTGCTCAACGGCGTGTGGTCGATCGCCACCCTCGTGCCGACGCTCGCCGTCGCCGTGCGCCGCCTCCGCGACGGCGGCAATCGCTGGACGCAGCTGTTCTGGCTGCTGGTGCCGATCGCGGGCCTCATCGTGATCATCCTGCGCCTGTGCGACCCCAGCCATGACGTCGCGGCCGACCGCCCGCTGCCGAGCGACGCCCCCGCTCCCCGAATCTGACGGGCATCGCGGCGGAGTTCTCCAATCCTGGCCGCGACTGGTGCCCTCCGCGGGCGCACGGCACGGCTCGTTTGGAGAAGTCCGCGGGTGGGCGCGGCTACAGGTCGGCGTGCAGCTGCCACACCTTGTCCGCCGAGTCCCGCCACGAGAAGGCGCGGGCGCGGTCGAGCCCGGAGATGGCGAGCCGGTTGCGGAGTGTCGCATCCGTCGTGACGGTGTGGATCGCATCCGCCAGTTGGCCCGGGAACTCCGCCGCCGTCGTGCGCTCCACCACGACCGACGCCCCCGCCGCCACTTCGACGAGCGCCGGGACATCGGCGTGGATGACCGGCGTGCCGAACTTGAACGCCTCCACCACGGGCAGCCCGAACCCTTCGGCCTGGCTCGGGTAGACGAACACCGTCGCCCGCTCGATGGCCAACGCGAGGTCGGTGTCGCTGACGAATCCGAGCACGTGGATGCGCGACGCATCCACCCCCGCCGAGGCCGCCACCGAGGCCACGTCGACGTCGCCCCAGCCTTCGGGCCCGGCGATCACGAGCGGCAGATCGGCGATCTGCGGCTCGGCCATGGCGGCGATCAGCGACGCCAGGCCCTTGCGTGGCTCGAGCGTGCCGACGGCGAGCACGTACCGCTCGGGCAGACCGAGTTCGGCGGCCCGTTCGCGTGGCACGAGCGGCAGCCGCAGCTCGTCGCTCACCGCGCCGCCGATCACCCGGATGCGATCACCGAAGGTGAAGTAGCGCGACAGCTCCTCGGCCACCGCATGCGTCGGCACCACGATCGCGTCGGCGAACTTCGCCGCGCGCTTCGCCATGGCCTTGTGCCACGACACCCCGCGGGGCGTCAGGGTCTCCGGATGCGTCCACGGAACCACGTCATGGATCGTCACCGCGGTCTGCGTGCCGAGCTCTTCGCGTCGGTCGTGCTTGCGCATCGGCGCGAGCAGGCTCGTGGCGTGCACCATCCCGCCGCCCGACGATCCGATGATGCCGTGCTGCCACGCCGCCGAGAGCTCCCGCCGGGGCAAGGATGCGCGGTGCAGCCCCGCGAGTCCGGGCAACTTCGCCTGCACGGCGTCGGCGGTCTCGGTGGGCACCGCCGAGATGATGCCCTCCACGTCGCAATTGCGCGGCGCGGTGGCGATCAGCTGCTTGGTCAGCTCGAGGGTGTAACGGCCGATACCACCCGGTACGGGGGCGACCAGCTGGTCGATGATCACCCGTAACGTGGCCATTGCTTACTCTCCAAAAACTCCCGAGGTCACCGCGTCATGAAGGGCGGTGCGCCAGTCTCGCATGGGCTCCAATCCCGCTCGGGACCACGCGTCATGCCCGAGCACGGAGTACGCGGGACGCGGGGCGGGACGAACAAACTGCGAGCTGTCCGTTGGCTTGACCTTATCAGGGTCGAGTCCGGCTTCCTGAAAGGTTGCCTGGGCGAAGTCGAACCACGAGGCCTGCCCGGAGTTGGTGCCGTGGTAGACCCCGGCGGGCGCATCCGAGTCAGCCAGCAGCACGAGCTGGCGGGCCAGATCGGCGGTCCAGGTGGGCTGACCCACCTGGTCGTTCACCACCGAGACGGTGTCGCGTTCGCGCCCGAGCCGCAGCATGGTGGCCGGGAAGTTCGGGCCGCCGGCGCCGTAGAGCCAGGCCGTGCGCACGACGTACCCGCCCTCCGGGTTCAGCCGCAGCACCGCCTCTTCGCCGCCGGCCTTGGTGCGGCCGTAGGCGTTGAGCGGGTCGCGCGGCTCGTCTTCGGGGTAGGGCGTCGTGGCGTCGCCCTGGAAGACGTAGTCGGTGGAGACCTGGAAGAGCTTCGCTCCGGATGCGGCGGTCGCCTCGGCGAGAGTCGCCGGCCCGACCGCGTTCACGAGCTGGGCGGCCTCCTCGTCGGTCTCGGCCGCATCCACCGCGGTGTACGCGGCGCAATTGAAGACCACGTCGACGCCGGCGAGTGCGGCTGCGACGGCCGATGCATCCGTGATGTCGAGGTCAGCACGGGTGAGCGCGACGACGTCGCGCCCGTCGAGCGCGGCGATCAGGTCCTGGCCGAGCATCCCGGCGGCTCCGGTGATGAGGTAACGCGTCATGGCAGCGAACCGGCCGCTCAGACCAGCGCGGCGCGAGCCTTGAGGGGCTCCCACCACTGCCGGTTGTCGCGGTACCACTGCACCACGTCGGCCAGGCCCTGCTCGAACGGCACGAGCGGCTCGTAGCCGAGCTCGCGCTGGATCTTCGAGATGTCGACCGAGTAGCGCAGGTCGTGACCGAGGCGGTCGGCGACGCGGTCGACGTACGACCAGTCCTTGCCGGTCGCATCCAGCAGCAGCTGGGTGAGCTCCTTGTTGGTGAGCTCGGTGCCGCCGCCGATGTTGTAGATCTCGCCGGCGCGGCCGTTCACGAGCACCATGGCGATGCCGCGGGTGTGGTCGTCGACGTGCAGCCAGTCGCGGATGTTGTTGCCCTCGCCGTAGAGCGGCACGTGCTTGTCGTCGATGAGGTTCGTGACGAACAGCGGGATGACCTTCTCGGGGAAGTGGTACGGCCCGTAGTTGTTCGAGCAGCGCGTGATGGAGATGTTCATTCCGTGCGTGCGGTGGTAGCTGCGGGCGAGCAGGTCGCTGCCGGCCTTCGACGCGGAGTACGGCGAGTTCGGCTCGAGCGGGCGGTCTTCGGCCCAGGAGCCCTCGGCGATGGAGCCGTAGACCTCGTCGGTGGAGACGTGCACGAAGCGGGGGAGGTTGTTGCGGAGCGCCGCGTCGAGCAGCTGCTGGGTGCCGAGCACGTTGGTCTCGACGAAGATCGAGGCGTCGCGCACCGAACGGTCGACGTGCGACTCGGCGGCGAAGTGCACCACCGCATCCAGCCCCGGGAACAGGTCGTCGAGCAGCTGGCCGTTGCGGATGTCGCCGTTCACGAAGGTGAGGCGCGGGGAGTCCTTGACCGGGAGGAGGTTGTCGAGGTTGCCGGAGTAGGTGAGCGCGTCGAGCACCACCACCTCGGCTCCTTCGAGTCCGGGGTAGGCGTCTTCCAGGGTGCGTCGAACGAAATTGGAGCCGATGAACCCGGCGCCGCCGGTCACAAGAATCTTCATGGTGGGGGATGTCTCCTCGCATCAGTGTCGCCGTCGATTCTAACCGGAGCCCCCGACGCCGACCGTGCCCGCTCGCGCTGCGGGCTGCCCCGGTCAGGCGTCGCTTCGGTTGCGCGAGTTGCGCGATGCCAGGATCTCCCGCAGCGTCGGCAGCACCCGCTGATCCTTCGGCCGGTTGGCGGCCTGCTTCGACCGGATGATGTCGGCCAGCGACGCCACCCTGATCTCGATCCCGTGGATGTCGACATCGAACGACCCGCGCATCAGATCGGAGTAGCCGGTGGTGCCGTTGGGAACGAACGAGATGTCTAGGCGCCCGCCGTCGGTCTGAAGGTTCCACACCTCGGCGCGGCCAAGGGAAGGGCCATCGTGCTGGAAATCCAGCCCGGCGGGCTCGCTCGCGGTGTAGACGCGTGCATTCAACTCGTACAAAGCGGCGGAAAGCCGATCAAGGTTCTCGCGGCTTCGCTCGGGCGTGATGTCGACATCCTCGGTGGGAAAGGGGGAGCCGTTGATGATGGCAGCCAAGCCGCCGATGAGGATGAACCGGACGCCGTGCCGTTCCAGCGCGGCCAGTACGCGTTCGTCGTCCTGCTCAGCCAAGTGCGGTCGCCTCTCTCGCCGCCGCGCCGGCTGCTCGCAATGCCCTCATGCGGCGTGACACCTGTACGTGGCGGTCGAATCGCTGCTCGGGCGTCAAGTCCGACCAGTCGCTGACAAGCGCGGTGTCGGAGTCGTCGCGGTTGACCAGCATGAAGTCGAGATCGAGTCCCATTAGGCGCAGGTAGCGGATGACGTCATCGAAACTCGGAGACGTGCGGCCCGATTCGAGGCGGGCGATGGCCGACTGAGTCGTCCCGGCGAGGCGTGCCAACTCGGACTGTGTCATCGCGACCCGCAGTCGGGCTTCGCGGATCAGGTCATTTCCCATCCCGTTCATGCGATGAGCATATCACGCGCGCTATATAGCGCTGGTGCAATGCGGGGTGTCGTGAGGGTTTCTCGCAGGGTGCGGGGCCTAGAGTGACAGCGTGCAGCAGAGGGACGACGCCACCGAGCGCCCCGGCCTCATCCTCCGCCTGATCAAAGATCAGCGGATCGCCTTCCTGCTCGTCGGCGCCACCAACACCGGCGTCGGGTTCCTCTTCTTCATCGTCTTCGACCTCACCGTGGGCAACTGGCTCGACACGGCGGTCAACGAGACCGTCGGGTCGCTCGCCACCCTCGCCTGCGCCCACGTGCTCGGCGTGCTGTTCGCGTTCGTGATGTACCGCCGCTTCGTGTTCCGCGTGAAAGGGCACGTCTGGCGCGACCTCGCCCGCTTCGAGAGCGTCTACCTCGTCGCCATCGCCATCAACGCCGTCATCCTGCCGATCCTCGTGAACATCGGCTGGAACCGCATCCTCGCGCAGTTCTCCATCCTCGTCATCACCACGCTCATCAGCTGGTTCGGGCACAAGGGGTTCTCGTTCCGCCGCGAGGCGGAGGCGGCAACCGAGGTCGACACCGAAATCGAACCGGATGCGACGGAAGAGAAACGCTGATGCCTCTCCCTCTCGTCGTCATCCCGGGCT
>BADC01000914.1 GCA_000333435.1 Corynebacterium-like bacterium B27
CTCCCGCCGCCTTTGAGCTCCGCTCAACCCTTAGGCGGGAGTGCGAGCATCCACCCCTCGTTCGACCTCAGAGACTCGCCGGCTTCGACGTGGAGTACACCCAGTTGTCGAAGAGTTCCGTGAGGTCCTGCCCCGAGACCTGCTGGGCGTAGTCGACGAACTGGTCGGTGGTGACGTTGCTGCCGGCGTTCTTGGACGCCCAGCCCTGCACGATGGCGAAGAAGGTGTCGTCGCCGACGGCGTTGCGGAGGGCCTGGAGCGTCATGGCGCCGCGGTAGTAGGTGGCGTTCGCGAAGATGTTCGCCGAACCCGGATCGGCGAGTTCGATCTGCCAGAACTCGTCGTCGGCGGGCCAGTTGGCGTACGCGCCGTCGGCCTGCTGCTGCACGGTGGGGCCGCCGCTGTGCTCGGCCCACAGCCATTCGGCGTAGGTGGCGAAGCCCTCGTTCAGCCAGATGTCGCTCCAGCGGTGCATCGCCACCGAGTCGCCGAACCACTGGTGGGCGAGCTCGTGCACGACCACGCTCGGGTCGTCGGGGTCGGTGAAGGCCCAGGCTCCGTAGATCGGGCGGGTCTGGTTCTCGAGCGCGAATTGCAGGTCGGGCTGGTCGGCGGCGATACCGCCGGCCTGCGAGAAGGGATACGGGCCGAACTGCGAGGCGAGGAAGGCGATGACCTGGGGCTCGGCGGCGAAGGTCGTCGCGGCCACTTCGCCGGCGCTCGGACCGGTCGGGTCGTCCTCGTCGGCGGGAACCGCGTAGAGGTCGTGGTCGATGGCGTTCCAGTAGTCGATGCCGTCCTGGCTGAACGAGGTCAGGTCGTAGTTGCCGATCGAGGCGGTGGCGAGGTAGGGCGCCATCGGCTGGTCGGAGCGCCAGGTCCACTCGGTGCGGTCGTCGACCGGCGTCTGGGAGACGAGGTGCCCGTTGCCCACGACGGTGAGCCCGGTGGGCACCGACATGGTGACGGTGAGCGTGGCCTTGTCGGCCGGATGATCGTTGGCCGGGAACCACGTCGCCGCCACCCGCGGCTGCCCCACGATGAGCGCCCCGTCGTCGGCCTGGTGGAACACTCCCGAGATGCCGTAGGCGTCCTCGATGGTGGTCGGCACGCCCCCGTAGGCGACCTCCACGGTGAACGGATGCCCGTCATCCAGCCCCTGCGCCGGAGTCACCGTCACCTCGGTGCGCGGCGGCGTCGCCTCCCCGTCCCCGCTCCCGGCGACGAGCGGCTGCCCCGTCACATCGCTGATCGGAGTCGTCGCACTGCTCCAGGTCGCCGCCACCCCGTTCACCAGCACCGACGACACACTCAGCCCATCGAGGTCGAGGTTGAACGCCGACAGATTCTGCGTGGCCGTAGCCGAGATGACCGCCGTGCCGCCGATCGACCCCGCGGTCGGATCGTACGAGAGGTCGAGGTCGTAGTCCGCGACGTCATACCCCCCATTCCCGTCGAGCGGGAAGTACGGGTCCCCGATCCCCACGGCCCCCGCCGTGTAAACCGTCGGCGGCGGGGTCACCGGATCGGCTCCGCCCCCACCCCCACCGGGCTGCGGAGGCTCCGCCACGCACCCCGATCCCGCATTTCCCACCCGCACAGCACTCGCGTAACTCGGCGCAGGCGCCCCAGAAACCACGAGCCCGGCGAACAGAACCGGCACAACCCCGAGCAGAGCCGCCCGCTTCTTCCCCCTCTTCGTCAGCACGGCGGCAGTCCCCACGCCGATGCCCGCCAGGGCGAGCCCCGCCAACGGTAGCGCCATGTCAATTCCGGTAGCAGCAAGCTCGCACGAGGCCACAAAGTCTCCTTCTCAAAGACGGGATGTGCAGAGACTCTATTGGACGCCCACCTCGCGCCGCCAGGCCGCGCCTCACAACCGGGAAGGAGGGTGCGTCAGATCGAGGTGGCCCCCGACATCCACGGTGAATCCGGGCTCGACGGCCCGGCGCTGCCGGAGCCCGAGATCGAGTTGGATGCCCGTCACGCCGTCCACCTCATCATCGACACGATCATGGCGCACGAGCCCGGCACGGTCACCCTCGTGCCCACCCGGCGGCCTCACAAACATCGCCCTCGCAGCGCGCAAGGATCCCGCGTATCGTGCCCTTGGTGAAGGAGGTGGTGCTGATGGGCGGCGGCCACCACGGCGGCAACTG
>BADC01000913.1 GCA_000333435.1 Corynebacterium-like bacterium B27
TCGCCGAGACCGTCGCCGCGGTCTACCCGACCGCCATCGTCACCCCGTACGTGCAGACCGGCGCCACCGACTCGCGCCAGTTCGCCCGGGTCAGCAGCACCGTCTACCGCTTCAGCCCGTTCGAGATGTCGGCGGCCGAGCGTGCCACCCTGCACGCCAAGAACGAGCGGATGCACGTCGACACCTTCTTCGCGGGCATCCGCTTCTTCACCGCCCTGCTCCCCCGCCTCTGACGCGCCCTTACGAGCACACGGTCAGGTTTCAACCCCTGGCCCCACCGTCAAGGGGCCACCGAGGAGGGTGACCCGTTCGATGACGACAGGCTCTTGCAGAAAGCTCATCACCCCCGCGGGCACGCAATCCCCGTGTGTCAGCAGGAGTGGGGCGTCGAACTGACCTGCCATCGCCCCGCCGACGAGTGCATCGGGAAACGTGCTCCCGCTGCTGATGAAGGCGCGGCGGAAAGGATTGCTACTCGAGAATAGGGGCCGATCTGCACGTCGTCATGCAACTCGGCGAGCTCCTCCGCGACGGCCGCGTCGACCACCGCCGTCACCGCGGCGAGCTCTTCGGGGCTGACACCCGCGGTCAGCACCGTCAGTGCCGGTTCGCCGAGTGCCGGTTCGCCGGCGGATGTCGTAGCCTCGTCGTTCACATCGACGAGGCTACATTAGAACCCTGGCAGCAGAGGGGATCGTCGGCATGCGGAAGTTCTTCATCTTCGCGGGGAGGTATCTCGCGACGATTCCGCTCAGCATCGGCTTCGCCGCGCTGATCCTCGTCACCGCCCTGATCACCGGCACGTTCTTCGGGGCGCCGTCGGAGGCGACGCAGAACGCGTGGTCGGCGGGCGTCACCACCGTCGTCGACCAGGGACACTGGTGGACGGTGTTCACCGCCCTGTTCATCCCGTGGGATCCGTTCCAGCTGGTGGCGGGCATCCTCGCCTCGCTGACCCTGCTCGGGGTGGCCGAGCGGTTGCTCGGGCGGGCGCGGCTCGTGCCCGTCTTCCTCGTCACCGGGCTCATCGGTGTGGGCGTCGGCGTGCTGCTGCAGTGGATCGGCTCGCTGGCCGGCGAGTGGTGGGCCGACGGCACGAGCTTCGATCTCACGGTCGATCCGCTCACGCCCATCGTCGGGTCGTTGTTCGTGGCGAGCTCGTTCATGGGCCCGCTCTGGCGACGCCGGGTGCGCCTCGCCGGCTTCGGCCTGCTCATCATGTTCGCCCTCTACGACGGCGACACCTCGACGGTCTACCGGCTGATCGCGGCGATCGCGGGCCTCGTCATCGGCCACTTCCTCAGCGTGCGGCGGCGGCGCGGCATGGTGTTCCTCCGCAGCTCCTTCGGCGAGGTGCGGGTGCTGATCGCGACGATCGTGCTGATCACCGCGATCGGCCCGCTGGTGAGTCTGCTCGACCCCGACGGCACCGGCGCGTTCGGCCTCGCGGGCAGCCTCTACGGCGACATCTTCCCGAGCGCCTCCGACATCACGGAGTTCTGCGCCACCGCGACCACCGGGGTGTGCGACGACTTCCGCAAGCTCGGCGCGCTCGGCGGCGTGGGCCCGGTGGTGCAGACCTTCGTGCCGCTCGCGCTGCTGCTCGTCTCGGCCTGGGGGCTGCGACGCGGGCGCCGCTTCGCGCTCTGGCTCGGCATCGTAACGAACCTCGCCATGATCGCGCTCGCCCTCGTCTTCTTCGACCTCGTGCTGACGCTCGCCGACGCGGTGACGGTCGACGACTCGACGCCGCTCCAGCCGATCGACATCGGCGAGTACGTGGTGTGGGGCGGCTCCACCGTCGCGGTGCCGGCGGCGGTGGCCATCCTGCTGTTCGTGACGCGAAAGCGGTTCGCTCTGCGCGCGCCGCGGGAGGCCTTCATCCGCTTCCTCGTCGTGGTGGTCGGCGCCTTCGTCGTGCTCTCCCTCGTGAACGTCGTGGTGGGAGCGTTCACGCTCGACAGCTACTCGCCGCCCGGCACCACCATCGTCGAGCTGGTGCTCGACCTGCCCCGGCGCTTCCTGCCGATCACCCTGGTGGGCATCACGGGCGACGTGCTCATCCCGGCCGCCGGAGTCGCGCTGTTCGTCTTCCAGTGGATCGGCCCGGTGTTCTGGGTCGTCTTCACCATCGCGTCGGTCCAGCTGCTGCTGGCCAGCGAGCACGCGGTGACCGTGGGCGACCACCAGCGCATCCGTGCGCTCCTCCGCCGTGGCGGCGGCGGGACGCTCGGCTGGATGACCACGTGGCCCGGCAACGTCTACTGGTTCAACGAGGCCCAGGATGCGGCGGTCGCCTACCGCGTGATCAACGACGTGGCCATCACGATGTCCGACCCGGTGTGCCGCGACGGCGACGAGAAGGCCACCGTCGAGGCCTTCGCCGCGTTCTGCGACGCGCACAGCTGGCTGCCCGTCTTCTACAGCGTGCACGAGAAGTACCTGCCGGTGTTCGAGGGGATGGGCTGGCAGCACATGTCGGTGGGCGAGGAGACGCTCATGCATCCGCAGACCCTCGAGATGACGGGCAAGGCGTGGCAGAACGTGCGGTCGTCGCTCAACAAGGGCGTGCGGGAGGGCATGACGACGGTGTGGACCACCTACGACGAGCTCTCGCGCGCCAAGGTGGCGCAGATCAATGCGATCTCCGAGGCGTGGGTCTCCGAGAAGGAACTGCCCGAGATGGGCTTCACCCTCGGCGCGCTCGAGGAGATCAAAGACCCGGAGGTGGCGCTCATGCTCGCCGTCGACGCCGAGGGCCGCATCGCGGCGGTCACGAGCTGGCTGCCGATGTACCGCGACGGCGTGGTGGTGGGCTACACGCTCGACTTCATGCGCCGGGCCGACGGCTCGATGCCGGGCGTGATGGAGTACCTCATCGCCTCCTCGGCCCTGCACATGAAGGAGCTCGGCGTCGAGGTGCTCTCGCTCTCGGGCGCGCCGCTCGCCCAGGCGCCCGTGCCGAAGGGGGCGGAGCCGCCGGCGCCGACGGTGATGACCGAGCTCTCCGAGTTCCTCGCCCGCACCCTCGAGCCCGCCTACGGCTTCTCGTCGCTGTTCAAGTTCAAGGCGAAGTTCAACCCGACCTACTCCACCATCTACATGGCGTACCCGGATGCGCTTTCCCTCCCCACGATCGGCGGCGCCATCGGGCGCGCCTACCTGCCGTCGATGTCGCCCAAGGAGGCCGTGTCTTTGGTGCGCACCCTGGTGCGCTGAGCCGCCGGTAGGGTTTTCTCTGGGCATCGATCGAGAGGAACCCATGACCTGGCTAGTCACCGGCGGAGCAGGCTACATCGGATCGCACGTCGTGGCGGCGCTCCGCGCGGCCGACATGGCGTGCGTCGTGCTCGACGACCTGTCGAGCGGCCACGAGTCGTTCGTGCCGGCCGACGTACCGTTCGTGCGGGGCAGCATCCTCGACGCCGAGCTGGTGCGCTCGACCCTCGCCACCCACGGTGTGACGGGGGTCATCCACATCGCCGGCTTCAAGTACGCGGGCGTCTCCGTGCAGCGGCCCCTGCACACCTACGAGCAGAACGTCACCGGCATGGCGGTGCTGCTTGCTGAGATGCAGGATGCGGGCGTCGACCGCATCGTGTTCTCCTCCAGCGCCGCGGTCTACGGCACGCCGCCCACCGACGTCGTCACCGAGGACACGCCGAAGAACCCCGAGAGCCCGTACGGCGAGTCGAAGCTCATCGGCGAGTGGCTGCTGCGCGACCAGGGCGTCGCGGTGGGCCTCCGTCACACCTCGCTCCGCTACTTCAACGTCGTCGGCTCGGGCTCGCTCGCGCTCTACGACACCAGCCCGCACAACCTCTTCCCGCTCGTCTTCGACGCCCTCCTCGCGGGCCGCACACCCCGCATCAACGGCGACGACTACCCCACCCCCGACGGCACCTGCGTGCGCGACTACATCCACGTCGCCGACCTCGCGCTCGCCCACGTCGAGGCAGCGCGGGCGCTCGACGCCGGCACGACGTTGCTCCCCGCCTACAACCTCGGCTCGGGCGACGGCGTCTCGGTGCGAGAGATCATGACCGCCGTCGCGTCCGCGACCGGCATCCCCTTCGAGCCCGAGATCGCCCCCCGTCGCCCCGGCGACCCGGCCCGCATCGTCGCCACCGGCGAGCTGGCAGCACGCGACCTCGACTGGAAGATGCGCCACACCCTCGACGACATGGTCACCTCGGCCTGGCGAGCCCGCGAAACCGCCTCCTCCGCCTG
>BADC01000912.1 GCA_000333435.1 Corynebacterium-like bacterium B27
CCAACAGCACGAAGGCGACGGATTCGTACACCGGCCACCACGCCGCGGCCGCCACGAGCGTCAGCAGCTCGAACACTCCTGCGGCCACGAGGATGCGACGCCACCGGCCGACCGCGATCACGTGCCCACCGCCCGGGTGAGCACGCGCACGAGGTCGTCGAGGTAGCCGATGCGGGTGATGCGCAGCGAGTCGATGCGCACGAGCGTGGCCTGGGCCTCGGGCTCGGCCACCACGGCGATCACCTCCACGCCGGTCGCGAAGTGCGCCGCCGCAGCCCGGAGCTGCCGGGCCGAGACCGACGAGCCGCATTCGACTCGTCCGTCATCAACGGTGCGGTGAAAGCCATCGAGCAGGACTTCAACCTCGGCGACCTGCCGCTGCTCAGCGGCTTCACCGTCGCATCCGCCCTGCTCGGCTGCGCCATCGGCGCGTACTTCGCCGGGCGCATCGCCGATCGCATCGGCCGCATCCCCGTGATGCTCATCGGCGCCGGGCTCTTCCTCGTCAGCTCCATCGGCTCCGGCTTCGCCTTCGCCGTCTGGGATCTCATCGTCTGGCGCGTCGTCGGCGGTCTCGGCATCGGTATCGCGAGCGTCATCGCCCCGGCCTACATCGCCGAGATCGCGCCGAAGGCCGTGCGCGGCGCCCTCGCCAGCCTGCAGCAGCTCGCCATCACGCTCGGTATCTTCGCGGCACTGCTCTCCGACACCCTCCTCCAGGGTGCGGCCGGCGGCGCCAACGAACCCCTCTGGTTCGGGGCGGATGCCTGGCGCTGGATGTTCGTGGCCTGCGCGGTGCCCGCCATCGTCTACGGCCTGCTCGCCTGGCGGCTGCCGGAGAGCCCGCGCTACCTCGCCGGCAAGAACCGGCAGGACGACGCCCGCGACGTGCTCGCCAGCGTGATGCCGCAGTCCGAGGTCGATTCCGCGCTCGACGAGATCGAGAAGTCGCTCAAGGAGGACAAGGAGAACGCCCGCACGGCGAGCCTGCGCGGCAAGATGTTCGGCCTGCTCCCGGTGGTCTGGGTCGGCATCCTGCTGTCGATGTTCCAGCAGCTCGTGGGCATCAACGTCATCTTCTACTACTCCCAGAGCCTCTGGGCCTCGGTCGGCTTCGACACCACGAACCAGAGCACGAGCTTCATCATCTCGGTCATCACGAGCGTCATCAACGTGGCCGTGACCTTCGTCGCGATCTTCTTCGTCGACAAGATCGGCCGCCGGCCGCTGCTGCTCACCGGTTCGGCCGGCATGGTGGTCTCGCTCGGCCTCATGGCGCTGTCGTTCTCGCAGGCGGTCGTGGGCGACGGCGGCACCCCGTCGCTGCCCGGCGCTTGGGGCCCTCTGGCCCTGGTCGGTGCGAACCTGTTCGTCATCTTCTTCGGCGCCACCTGGGGCCCGATCGTCTGGGTGCTGCTCGGCGAGATCTTCCCGAACCGCATCCGCGGCAAGGCGCTCGGTGTGGCCGCGGCGGCGCAGTGGCTCACGAACTTCGCCATCACCGAGACCTTCCCGGCGCTGTCGGGCTTCTCGCTGGCCTTCACCTACGGTCTCTACACCTTCTTCGCCCTGGTCAGCTTCTTCTTCGTCTTCTTCGCCGTCCCCGAGACCAAGGGCCGCTCGCTCGAGAGCATGGACAGCCTCAAGGTCGAGCGCAAGCGCGACCGGGCGGCGGTCGCCCAACCTCGGTAACCACCACCGGATGGTATGATTCTCGGAGCACCCCGCTTGTCGGGGTGACTTCGCGTGCCCTTCAGGCAGCTCATCCGATCGGTCCCGCTCTCGAACGAGAGAACGAACAGCGGGCCGGATGCGTGCCGGGCACCAGGATCCGCGGCCACCGTCGCGGAGAAAAACCGAGAACAGAAGGAGTACGGCCATGGCCGTCGTCACCATCCGCCAGCTGCTCGACAGCGGCGTGCACTTCGGGCACCAGACCCGCCGTTGGAACCCGAAGATGAAGCGATTCATCTTCACCGAGCGTTCCGGCATCTACATCATCGACCTGCAGCAGTCGCTCGGCTACATCGACAAGGCCTACGACTTCGTGAAGGAGACCGTCGCGCACGGCGGCACCATCCTCTTCGTGGGCACCAAGAAGCAGGCCCAGGAGTCCATCGCCGAGCAGGCGACCCGCGTCGGCCAGCCCTACGTCAACCAGCGCTGGCTCGGTGGCCTCCTCACCAACTTCTCCACGGTCTCCAAGCGCCTCGCGCGCATGAAGGAGCTCGAGGAGCTCGACTTCGAAGACACCACCAAGAGCGGTTTCACCAAGAAGGAACTGCTCATCAAGAAGCGTGAGCTCGACAAGCTGCACAAGTCGCTCGGCGGCATCCGCAACCTGTCGAAGACCCCGTCGGCGCTCTGGGTGGTCGACACCAAGAAGGAGCACCTGGCGATCGACGAGGCCAAGAAGCTCGGCATCCCGGTCATCGGCATCCTCGACACCAACTGCGACCCCGACGAGGTGCAGTACCCGATTCCGGGTAACGACGACGCCATCCGCTCCGTCGCCCTGCTCACCCGCATCGTCGCCGACGCCGCGGCCGAGGGTCTCATCCAGCGCCACCAGAAGCCCGAAGAGGGCGACGCCCCCGCCGAGCCGCTGGCCGAGTGGGAGCGCGAGCTCCTCCAGGCGTCCGAGAACCCGCAGTCCGAGGCCGAGAAGATCGAGGCCGTCGACGGTCTCGTGACCGGTGCCGAGAACGCGGAGGCCGTGGCCGAGGTCATCGCCGCCGAGGTTCCCGTCGAGGAGAACGACCCCGACGCGCAGGCAGAGGCCGACCTCGCCGCCATCACCGACGAGTCCCTCGTGGTCGAGCACCACGTCGTCTCCGACGAGGAGGCCGAGGCGAAGCTCGAGGCCGAGGCCACCGACGCGGAGAAGACCGCCAAGTAGTCGTCGCGCCAGCGACATTCCGCCGTCACTTCGGTGCGGTAGCGTGACCCGCGCCAGCGGGCACCCGAGACATTCAAAGGAGTCATCAACAACATGGCAACAATCAGCCTGGCCGACGTGAAGGCGCTGCGCGAGCAGCTCGGCACCGGCATGGTCGACACCAAGAACGCCCTGGTCGAGGCCGACGGCGACATGGAGAAGGCCGTCGAGATCCTGCGCCTGAAGGGTGCGAAGGGCAACGCGAAGCGTGCCGACCGCTCCACCAGCGAGGGCCTCGTCGCCGCCACCCAGGAGAACGGCGCTGCCACGCTCATCGAGCTGGCCTGCGAGACCGACTTCGTGGCGAAGGGCGAGAAGTTCATCGCCCTGGCCGACAAGGTGCTCGCCGCGAGCGCGGCCGCCGGCGCGTCCACCGTCGAGGAGGCCCTCGCGGCCCCCGCCGACGGCAAGACGGTCGCCGACGTCATCAACGACGAGGCCGCCATCCTCGGCGAGAAGATCGAACTGCGCCGCATCGCGCGGCTCGAGGGCGAGAACTTCGAGATCTACCTGCACAAGACCTCCAAGGACCTGCCCCCGCAGGTCGGCGTGGTCGTGGCCTACACCGGGTCGGATGCGGAGACCGCACGTTCCATCGCTCAGCACATCTCCTTCGCCGACCCGCAGTACCTCAGCCGTGACGACGTCCCGGCCGACGCTGTGGAGAAGGAGCGCGCCATCGTGACCGAGATCTCGAAGAACGAGGGCAAGCCGGAGGCGGCGCTGCCCAAGATCGTCGAGGGTCGTGTGGCCGCGTTCTTCAAGCAGGTCGCCCTGCTCGACCAGGACTACGCGAAGGACAACAAGCTCTCGGTGTCGAAGGTGCTGGCCGACGCCGGCATCCAGGTCACCGGTTTCGCGCGCTTCAAGGTCGGCGCGTAGCGAACACTCTCGGAAACGGGCTCGGGTCGAATGATCCGGGCCCGTTTTCTCTGTAGCCTGAACACGGGAACGACGAAGGGACACACGACGGATGTCAGAGCCGGCCGACAAGCGCAGGGTACTCCTCAAACTCTCCGGTGAAGCATTCGGGGGTGGTTCCCTCGGAGTGAACCCCGACGTGGTGTCCGGCCTGGCCAAGGAGATCGCCGAAGCGGCTCAGGAGGTCGAGGTCGCGATCGTGGTCGGCGGCGGCAACTTCTTCCGCGGCGCCGAGCTCTCCCAGCGGGGCATGGACCGCGGGCGTGCCGACTACATGGGCATGCTCGGCACCGTGATGAACGCGCTCGCGCTGCAGGACTTCCTCGAGCAGGCGGGTGCCGAGACCCGCGTGCAGTCCGCCATCTCGATGACCCAGGTGGCCGAACCGTACATCCCGCGCCGGGCCATCCGGCACCTGGAGAAGGGTCGCGTCGTCATCTTCGGCGCGGGCGCAGGCCTGCCGTACTTCTCCACCGACACCGTCTCGGCCCAGCGGGCGCTCGAGATCCACGCCGACGAGGTGCTCGTGGCCAAGAACGGCGTCGACGGCGTGTACTCGGCCGACCCGAGGGTCGACCCGGATGCCGTCAAACTCGAGCTGCTCACCTACAGCGACGCCCTCGTGCAGGGCCTCAAGGTGGTCGACTCCACCGCGTTCAGCCTCTGCATGGACAACGGGATGCCCATGCACGTGTTCGGCATGGAGCCGGCCGGTAACGTGGCGAAGGCCATCCGGGGCGAGCGCATCGGCACCCTGGTGGCCACGAGCCACTGACTACACTTGAACCACTGATCCACTGAAGGAGCCCCCGTGATCGCCGATGTCCTGGCAGACGCCACCGAACGCATGAACAAGGCCGTCGAGGTCACCAAAGACGACTTCTCCAACGTGCGCACCGGGCGCGCGAACCCCGCCCTGTTCCAGAAGATCCTCGTGCCCTACTACGGCACCCCGACGCCGCTGGCCCAGCTGGCCTCGCTGCAGAACCCCGAGGCGCGCACGCTCATCGTGACGCCCTACGACAAGGGAGCGCTGCGCGACATCGAGCAGGCCATCCGCGACGTGCCGAACCTCGGGGCCAACCCGACCAACGACGGCAACATCATCCGCATCACCCTGCCCGACCTCACCGAGGAGCGCCGCAAGGAGTACGTGAAGATCGTGCGCACCAAGGCCGAGGACGGCAAGGTGTCGATCCGCAACATCCGCCGCAAGGCCAAGGACGACCTGGATGCGCTGAAGAGCGAGGTCGGCGACGACGAGGTGGCGCGGGGCGAGAAGGAGCTCGAGGTCATCACCAAGAAGGCGGTCGACACGGTCGACGACGCCTTGAAGCGCAAGGAAGCCGAACTCCTCGAGGTCTGACCTCGACCGGTCGTCATGAGCCTCGAACCCGATTCCGCCGGGACGCCGCCGTCCAAGCGCGCCAGGTCGTTGTCGCGCGCCGACATCCAGGCTCAGGTGCGGGCGCGCAAGGAGCAGTTCGACGAGGCGAACGAGAAGATCACCGAGCGCACCGGCCGCACACTTCTCTCGGCCATCGCGATCGGCATCGTGCTGGCCGGTGTCATGGTGGTCAGCCTCGTGGTGATCAAAGAGATCTACATGGCGCTCGCGGCCGTGTTGGTGGCGTTCGCCACGCTGGAGCTCGCGGCGGCGCTGAAGCACGCCGGGCTGCACGTGCCGCGCATCCCCACCGTGATCGCCGGTGTCGCCCTGGTTCCCGCCTCGTACTACTGGGGCGCAGAGGGCCAGTGGCTGGTCTTCGTCGGTGGGGTGCTCCTGGTGGCACTCTGGCGGGTGCTCGAGGTCGCCTTCCTGCCACCGCGGCCGGGTTTCGGTCAGACCGTGCGGGATGTCGCGGCCGGCACCTTCGTGCAGGTCTACGTCTCGTTCCTCGCCAGTGCGTCGGTGCTGCTGCTGTCGAAAGACGGCGGGCAGTGGTGGGTGCTCTCGTTCATCGCGGTCGTGGTGCTGACGGATGTCGGGGCTTACGCCAGCGGACTGAATTTCGGCAAGCATCCGATGGCCCCCACCATCAGCCCGAAGAAGACCTGGGAGGGGCTCGCGGGAGCTGTGGTCGTGTCCCTCATCGGCGGCGTGCTGTTGGCGATCTTCGTGTTGCAGCAGCCGTGGTGGTTCGGGTTGATCTTCGGCGCCGTGATCACGACCACCGCGACCATCGGCGATCTCTGCGAGTCGTTGCTGAAGCGCGACATCGGCATCAAGGACATGAGCAGCTGGTTGCCCGGGCACGGCGGGTTCCTCGACCGGCTCGATTCGATCCTGCCCTCGGCGGCTGCGGCCTACGTGCTCTGGGTCATCGTCGCGAGTTTGGCACAATAGAGCCGTGAGCGTACCCTTCCCCCGCACCCGGAACTCGACCCTCGGCTACGACGTCACCGAGGTCGACGACTTCCTCGCGAAGGCTCGGCAGGCCTACGACGAGCGCAACGCCGTCTCCGGCGCCTACACCCTCACCAGTGACATGGTGCGGCACACCGCCTTCACCATGCAGAAGGGCGGCTACTACGCGCCGGCCGTCGACGCCGCGCTCGAGCGCCTCGAAGACGCCTTCGCCCTGCGCGAGCGCGACCGCGCCTACCAGGCGGCCGGCGACGAGGCCTGGTTCGCCAGTGCGCGCAGCCGGGCGGCCGAGATCCTCGCCCGCCTCGAGCGGCCCGACGGCCAGAAGTTCCACCGCGCGGGCGCTCTGCGGGTGGGCTACCACCCCAAAGACGTCGATGCCTTCACCGCCTACCTCACCGAGTACTTCCGCTCCGGCGCCGATGTGACGGTGACGGATGTGCGCACCGTCGTGTTCCGCTCGCGCCGCGGGGGCTACGACGAGGCCCAGGTCGACGCCGTGCTCGACGCCGTGGTCGACGTGATGCTCGCCGTGCGCTGAACATTTCGATCGCGTAAAGATTGCCGCTCCTGGCGTCCCCCGCTTGGGTGACGGAGCCGTCGTGTAGTAACCATGTCTCACAGCAAATGCGTGCTGCTGCGGACTCGTGTGCTGCACGCACCGCAACATGATCAGGAAGAGGTAATGACGGATATGACATCCGCATCCACATTCGCCCGGCGTACTCTCGTCGTGGCTGCCGGAGGTGCCGCGTTCGCGCTGGTGCTCGCCGGCTGTGCCGCCGGCNACTCCGGCAGCACCGCGTCCGCCGGTGACACCATCATCGTCGGCACCACCGACAAGGTCACCACCCTCGACCCGGCGGGCTCGTACGACAACGG
>BADC01000911.1 GCA_000333435.1 Corynebacterium-like bacterium B27
ACACTGTCGAGCATGTCTCATCTAATCGAAATGGTGCAGCGCGCGGGCAGCGTCATCGCTGTGTCCACCCTCGCAGCGCGCGGATTCCCCTCTGCCGAAGTGGACAATCACGTGAAGTACGGGCGTCTGGGCCGGTTGCGTCGTGGCTGGGTCGCGCTCCCCGGTGCACCCGCGGACGTCGTCGCGGCGGTGCGCATCGGCGGCCGGCTCTCGTGTGTGTCCGTCTTGGAACGCTACGGGGTCTGGTGTGCGAACGACCGCCGGCTCCACGTGCGCGTGCCGGCGCGTGCAACAGACCTCTCATCGCCCCACGACCGCCGCATCCCGCTGGGTCGCCCCGAGCGCTTCGGTGTCGTCGTCCACCGCTCGCTCCCGGCCCCGTACCTCGACGAACCCGAGGGGCCGGTCGACCCCTTCGCCTGGGCTCTGCTGCACTCCATCACCTGCCAGTCCAAGCTCGATGCCGTCGTCACGCTCGACTCCGCGCTCAAGCAGGGACGCGTCTCCCGAACCGAGTTGGAGTTCATCGCTGCGGCGTTGCCCGCCAAGTTCCGCGCCTACCTCGACCTCACCGACCCGAACGCCGCCTCCGCCCTCGAGACGAAGGCGCGTCTTGGCCTGCGCCGCTACAACATCGCGTCGCGGAGTCAGGTGGCCATCCGCGGCGTCGGTAGCATCGACCTGCTCGTCGGCGACCGGCTCGTCGTCGAGACCGACGGGCGCGAGTGGCACACGAAGCCGGAGGCCTACCTTGAAGACCGCCGCCGCGACCTCGCCCTGGCCGAGCTCGGTTACCTCGTACTCCGCCTCAGTTACGCCCAGGTGATGACGGAATGGGAACGCGTCGTCGAGGTGATCCGTGCGATCGTCGCCCGTGGCGAGCACCGCTGGTCGGCGCGGCAGCGCCGCGCCGGCCTCGGGAGTGGAGCCGAGCTCGGCTGATCAGCACCCGGCGTGCCGGTGCACCCCGCCGGTAGGCTGACCTGATGCGCATCGACGTCGTCACGATCTTCCCCGAGTTCTTCGACGTGCTCGACATCTCGCTGCTCGGCAAGGCCCGCCAGAGCGGCCTCCTCGAGGTGACCGCGCACAACCTGCGCGAGTACACCCACGACCGCCATCGCACGGTCGATGACACCCCGTACGGCGGCGGCGCCGGCATGGTGATGAAGCCCGAGCCGTGGGGTGAGGCGCTCGACGAGCTGCTGGGGGAGGCGACGGATGCCGCAACCGCACCCCGCGCATCCGCAGCCCCGCTCGTCATCTTCCCCTCCCCGGCCGGCGAGGTGTTCACGCAGAAGATGGCACGTGAGCTGGCGGAGCGCGAGCACCTGGTGTTCGGATGCGGGCGGTACGAGGGCATCGATCAGCGCGTCTTCGACCACGCGGCCACCCGCGCCGAGGTGCGACTGGTCAGCGTCGGCGACTACGTGCTGAACGGCGGCGAGGTCGCGGTGATGGCGATGATCGAGGCGATCGGGCGCCTGATCCCCGGCGTGGTCGGCAACCCGGAGAGTCTCGTCGAGGAATCGCACGAGGACGGGCTGCTCGAGTACCCGAGCTACACGAAGCCGGCCGAGTGGCGCGGGCTCGAGGTGCCGCCGGTGTTGCTGAGCGGCAACCACAAGGCCATCGAGGCCTGGCGGCACGAGCAGCAGCTCGAGCGCACGCGCCGCGTGCGACCGGATCTCCTGCCGCCCGGTCGAACGCCGGACGACGCGGCGCTCGGCGGCTAGCGCGCCGTCAGAACCAGCGGACCGTCGTCCGTGATCGCGATGGTGTGCTCCATGTGTGCGCCGTTCGAGCCGTCAGCCGACCGCAGGGTCCAGCCGTCCTTGTCGGTGTAGATCTTGTCGGTCGTCTCGAGGAACCAGGGCTCGATCGCGATGACGAGTCCCGGCCGAAGCGGCAGCCCCCGTCCGGCGCGCCCGTTGTTCGGCACATGCGGGTCGCCGTGCATGGTGCGGCCGACCCCGTGTCCGCCGAAGTCGGTGTTGATGCCGTAGCCCGCGGCGGTGGCCACGGCGCCGATCGCCGCGGAGATGTCGCCGAGGCGCCCGCCTGGTCGGGCGGCCGCGATTCCCGCCTCGAGTGCCGCCGTCGTCACCTCGATGAGCCGCGTGTCCTCGGGCGAGCGCGGCGTGCCGACGATGACCGTGAGCGCCGAATCAGCGACCCAGCCGTCGACGGATGCAGCGAAGTCGAGGCTCACCACGTCGCCCTCGCGCAAGGCGTAGTCGAACGGCAGCCCGTGCAGCACCGCGTCGTTGACGCTGGTGCAGAGTACCTTGCCGAACGGCGATGCGCCGAACGAGGGGTGGTAGTCGATGTAGCAGGATTCAGCCCCGCGCGCCCGGATCATGTCGTGCGCGATCTGGTCGAGCTTCAGCAGGTTGACCCCCGGCGCCACCCGCGCGGCCAGCTCCGTCAGCACCTCGGCGACGAACGCGCCGGCGGGTCGCATCTGGTCGATCTCGGCCGGTGTCTTCAGCTCGATCATGGTGTTCCTCTCCGCGGGCCTGTCTTGGCGCCCCTGAAGACTTTACCGACCGGAGTCTCAGCGAACATCCGGAGTCGCTGCATACTCTGGAGGAGTGCTGATCCGTCGGGCCTTCTTCTACTGGCAGTTCCCTGCTGCGGTGATCCTGCCCGCCTGGATCCTCGTGGGCTGGGGTGTCTTCGCCGCTACGGGCTGGCAGATCCTCGGCGTGATCGTCGGCGTCATGATGCTGACCGTGGCCATGCTCGCCACCGCCGGGCTGATCTTCGCCCGGAAGGATGTGCGGGCAGAGCGTGCAGTGTCCTGGCTCGACGTCGGTCTCCTCGTCGTGCTCCAGGGTCTCATCGTCGCCGTCGGGTTCTTCACGCCGGCCACGGCTCTGCTCGGCACGCTGTCGGTCGTTGCGGTCATCGCTCTGTTCTGGTCGGGCGTCATCCAGCTCATCGTGGAGACCCGTCGTCGCGTGCGCTCGGCGCTCGCCGGCTTCGAGGCGCAGGCCACGCGCATCCAGAGCCCGCCGCAAAAGCCCCGGGTCGACGGCGAGTACATCGTCATCGAGACGAGCGACCGGCCGCTTCCGCCCCGCATCTGAGCGGATGCGCGGGGCCGGCCCGGGGCATCCGCCCGCTTTTGCGCGGCTCACGCCTTCTGTGGCACAATTGACCCTTGTGCCACGGCCAGGCTCTGCCACAGGGGAGCCAGCAATTCTCGGGCACGTCTTCTACTGACATCAAAGCCGTAGTCGACCTGTGGCGGGTACAGATTGCGAACAACACCATGCACATCCTCGACTCCGTCGATGCAGCATCGCTCAAGAGCGACATCCCCGACTTCCGTGCCGGCGACACCGTCAAGGTGCACGTGAACATCATCGAAGGTACGCGTTCGCGTATCCAGGTCTTCCAGGGCGTCGTCATCGGCCGCTCGGGCGAAGGCGTGCGCGAGACCTTCACGGTCCGCAAGGTCAGCTTCCAGGTGGGCGTGGAGCGCACCTTCCCGGTGCACTCGCCGGTCATCGACCACATCGAGATCGTCACCCGCGGTGACGTCCGTCGCGCGAAGCTGTACTACCTGCGCAACCTCCGCGGCAAGAAGGCGAAGATCAAAGAGAAGCGCGACGCGTAGTCTTCGAATTCGCTGCACGCCGCCGCGCGGGCATCGCTTATCCTGAGCTCCCGGCCACTACAGTTGGTCGGGAGCTCAGGCGGTTAAATGACAGAAACATCCCTCCCTGCACAGGAGGATCACACCGACGATCGGCGTCCGCGCCGCAGCCGGAGCGCCTGGCTGTTCTTCCGTGACCTGCTGATCATCTTCGTCATCGCGCTGCTTGCGTCGGTGCTGATCAAGACGTTCCTCGTGCGGTCGTTCTACATCCCCTCGGGGTCGATGGAGAACACGCTGCAGATCGACGACCGCATCCTCGTCAATCAGCTCGAACCGAACCTCATGCCGCTCTCGCGGGGCGACGTCGTGGTGTTCAAAGACCCTGGGGGCTGGCTGCCGCCCGTCGCCGAGCCGAAGAAGAACCCGCTCGCCGCTGCCGTCGACTGGGTGCTCGAGGGCGTGGGCCTTGCCGCCGACGACGCGAACGACCACCTGATCAAGCGAGTCATCGGCCTGCCCGGCGATCACGTGGTGTGCTGCAACGCTCTCGGCCAGATGTCGGTGAACGGGGTGCCGCTCGACGAGACCGAGTACCTGAAGCTGCCGGACGGCGTGTCCGCCGTCTCCCAGCAACCGTTCGACGTCACGGTGCCCGCCGATTCGCTCTGGGTGATGGGCGACAACCGCTACAACTCGGCCGATTCGCGCTTCAACCAGGACAAGCCGGGCAACGGCTTCGTGCCCGAGAAGAACGTGGTGGGCCGTGCGGTGCTGGTGACGTGGCCGGCCGACCACTGGACCTGGCTCGACAACTACGGCGACGTGTTCAGCGGGGTTCCGGATGCGTCACCCGCCGAGGTCGGTGCACCTACGTCCACGAGTTCCGGGCTGGGGCCGGACGAATGATGACGGTGGTCGATCCGACGCTGCGGTTCGAGCGGGAGATCGCGGGGCTCGGGCGGCGCCGGGGCCGCGCGGTGTCGGCCGAGGCCGCGGCTGCGTCCCCGGAGGTTGAAACGCCTCCGCACAGCGGTCTGGTCATCGGCTGCGACGAGGTCGGGCGGGGTGCTCTCGCCGGGCCGGTGGCGGTCGGGCTCTGCGTCATCGACGTACGAGTCACGAAGTCGGTGCCGAAGGGTCTGCGTGACTCGAAGATGCTCGCCGAGGCACACCGTGAGGCCCTGGCGCCGGTGGCACGGTCGTGGGGGCTGGCACACGCCGTCGGCTACGCCTCAGCCGAGGAGATCGACCGGATCGGGATCTCGGCGTGCCTCGGGCTGGCCGGGCGGCGGGCGCTGGAGGCCCTTGCGGTGTCGGGGGTCGAGGTGCCGACGGCGACCATCATCCTCGACGGTCAGTGGGATTGGCTGACGCCGGCGGTGAGCATGCCGCTGACCGTGCGCACGCGCGTCAAGGCCGACCGCGATTGCGCATCCGTCGCCGCCGCATCCGTCATCTCGAAGGTGGCTCGCGATCGGCTGATGATCGAGCACGACAGCACCTTCCCCGCCTACGGCTGGGCGCGCAACAAGGGGTATGCCAGCGAGGAGCACCGCGACGCGATCCTCTCGCACGGGCCGACGGAGCTGCACCGGCACACCTGGCTGAGCAAGATGCTGGCCGCGCCGTCCGGTGAGGGAGCCGTCGCTCTGGACGGTCTCGATGACCTCACAGAACTGGCGGAGTCCGGCGGGTCGAGCGCGGTGGGAGTCACCGCGAAGGGCACGGTCGGTGGCTCGGCGGCCTAGACTGGACGCACGATGGACGAAGACGAATTCGAAGACTACGACCGAGAGGTCGAGTTGGCGCTCTACCGCGAGTACCGCGACGTGGTGTCCCAGTTCAAGTACGTGATCGAGACCGAGCGGCGGTTCTACCTCGCCAACGAGGTCGAACTCGCACGCCGTGACACCGAGCACGATTTCTACTTCGAGCTGACCATGAACGACGTGTGGGTGTGGGACGTCTACCGCTCCGACCGGTTCGTGAAGTCGGTGCGGGTGTTGACCTTCAAAGACGTCAACGTCGAAGAGCTCTCGAGCAAGGACTTCGAACTCCCGAAGGAGCTCGCGCTCGACGAGTAGTCGCTGCGTGTCTGCTCCTGCACACCTCGGTGGGTGCGTGGAGTAGTCCACAGATTCTGGTTGCGGCCTCCACGCCCGCTTCGTGCCCGGCAGCCTTGTCGCGGAGGTTGCGATGAAGGCGAAAGACGAGTTGGGCCGCCGCGGCGAAGAGCTCGCGGCGCAGTGGTTGGCGAAGTCGGGCATGCGTGTGCTGGCGCAGAACTGGCGCTGCCCGGTGGGGGAGATCGACATCGTCGCGCGCGACGGCCCTGAGCTGGTCGTGGTGGAGGTGAAGACGCGGTCGACGGATGCGTTCGGGCATCCGTTCGAGGCCATCACCGGCGCCAAGCTCAAACGGCTGCACCTCCTGGGGGCGGCGTGGCTCGCCGCGCACCCCGACGGCCGACATCAGGCCCTCCGGGTCGACGTCGTGGGCATCCTGTGGCCGACTTTCGGTGAACCGAGCGTCGAGCACCTCACGGGGGTGTGCTGATGGTGGCGCGAACGCTGTCCGTTGCGTTGCTCGGCATGACGGGGGCCGTCGTCGAGGTGGAAGCCCACATCGCGAACGCCATCCCCGGGTTCCAGCTCATCGGGCTGCCGGATGCGGCGCTGTCCGATGCGAAAGACCGGGTGCGGGCTGCGGCGGCGAACGACGGCTGCCCGTTGCCGACGAAGAAGATCGTGGTCAACCTCTCGCCGGCGTCGTTGCCCAAGCAGGGTTCCACCTACGACCTCGCCATCGCGATCGCCGTGCTCGCGGCCGAGGGGTGCATCGCGGTCGATGCCATCTCGTCGGTGGTGCACCTCGGCGAGCTGAGCCTGGATGGCCGGGTTCGGCCGATGCAAGGACTCCTGCCGGCGATGGTGGCCGCACGGGCGGCCGGGTTCCGGCGCTTCGTGGTGCCGCGCGGGAACGAAGACGAGGCGGCGCTGGTGCCCGATGTCGAGGTGACGACGGTTGCGTCGTTGCGTGACGCGCTGATCCGGCACGGTGCTGAACTCGAGGCCGATGCGGTCGAGCCGCTTCGCCCGATCCCGGCGCCGGCGGAGCGTCCACCGGTGGGTGACCTCGCCGATGTGGTGGGTAACCCGGATGCGGTCGAGGCGCTGGTCGTCGCGGCTGCCGGCGGGCACCACCTCATGATGCTGGGGCCGCCCGGCGCGGGAAAGACCATGCTCGCCGAGCGCCTCCCCGGGCTGTTACCCGACCTCGATGCGGAGCAGGCGCTCGTGGTCACCTCCCTCTCGTCGCTGTCGGGGCGTCCCGTGAACGGACTGGTCACGCGCCCGCCGCTCGAGAGCCCGCACCACACCACGTCGGCTGCGGCGCTGGTGGGCGGCGGCTCGAAGGTCATCCGGCCCGGTGCCGCCGCTCGGGCGACGCACGGCATCCTGTTCCTCGACGAGGCGCCGGAGTTCCCCTCCGCCGTGCTCGACGCCCTCCGCCAGCCGCTCGAGTCGGGGTCGATCACCATCCACCGGGCGGCCGCCATCGCTCATTTCCCAGGGCGGTTCCAGCTCGTCCTGGCGGCCAATCCCTGCCCGTGCGGACAATTCGGCACGTCCGACATCGCCTGCACGTGCACGCCGATGCTGCGACGACGCTATCTGTCGCGCATGTCGGGCCCGCTGCTCGACCGGGTCGACCTTCAGTTGAGAGTGAATCGGGTGACGACTTCGGCGGTGCGGATGATGACGGAGGAGGGCTCCCGAGTGTCGACTCGCCAAGCCAGAACGCGGGTGGAGCAGGCTCGGGGAGTGGCCCGGGAACGATTGGCGGGAACGGACTGGAAGACGAATGCCGAGGTGCCGGGCTCATGGTTCCGCGCCGGATCGCGACGACTCCCGTCGACCACGACGGCGGCGATCGATCGGGCGCTCGAGCGGGGAACGCTGACGATGCGTGGATACGACCGGGTACTGCGGGTGGCGTGGACGATCGCCGACCTCCAGGGTGCGACGTCGCCGACCGCCGATCATCTGGGGTGGGCACTCTTCCTGCGGAAGTCGGTGGCGGTATGAATGTGCATCAGGTGGATCGCGCGCTCGTGCGTGATCTCGTGGAGACGGTCTCGGGGCGGCGGGCGGTTGCGGCCGCCGCTGGTGCTTCCTCGGATGCGTCGGTGACTGTCGAGCTCGACGACGCCGAGGTGGCTCAGGTGTTCGCCACAGCCGCATGGTCGACGATGGTCGAGCCGGGGGATGCGGTTGCCGGCATGGTGATCCGCGCGCTGGGCGCCGATCGGGCGTTGTCGATGTTGATCGAGGGCCGGGAGCCGGCGGACTGGTGGGCCGCGGCGGTTGATGTCGTTTCGGGTGTCGACGAGACGGGGTCGGGTTCGGCCCTGGACGAGCTCTCCAGGAAGGACCTCGCCGAAGGGGTTGATCGATGGCGGCCGCGCCTGTCATCTCGAACCGCTCTCGCAGCGCTCCGCTCCGCCGTGCACTACCGGGCGCGCCTCATCCTTCCGAACGACGATGCATGGCCCGAGCAATTCGACGTCCTGGGTGACCACGCCCCGCTTGCTCTGTGGGTGCGCGGTGACGTGGGTGCGCTCTCGCATCCAGGCGGGGCAGTGGCGATCGTGGGTTCACGAGACGCGACGAACTACGGCGAGCATGTGGCGATGGATCTGTCGGCGGGGCTCAGCGACCGAGGAATGGCCGTCGTCTCAGGGGCGGCATACGGTATCGATGGCGTCGCGCACCGCGCCTGTCTCGCCGGCGGTGGCACGACCATCGCGTTCCTGGCCGGTGGGGTCGACCGTCTCTACCCGGCGGCGCATCACGACCTGCTCCTGCGGATCGCCGCCTCGGGTGCGGTGGTCTCGGAACTCCCGTGCGGATCGTCGCCGACGAAGTGGCGGTTTCTGCAGCGAAACCGCCTCATCGCCGCATCAGCACACGCGACGGTCGTGGTCGAGGCCGGTTGGCGTTCAGGTTCGCTCAACACGGCCGGTCACGCCGCAGCGCTCGGGCGCCCGCTCGGCGCCGTGCCCGGGCCGGTGACGAGCGTCACGTCCGCCGGGTGCCACCGCCTCCTCCGCGAGTACGACGCGGTGTGTGTCACCTCGGCGGCCGATGTGGTGGAGATGGTGTTCGGCACACCCGATGCACGCCAGGTCTCTGGCGCCGCTGCAGCCGATCCTGATGCCGTGCGCGTGCGGGACGCACTGAGCCGGCGCTCGGCGCGCGGCGTCGCCGACCTGGCGCAGCGCACCGGTATGGCACCGCGTGCCGTCGCGGTCACACTCGGCGTGCTCGCGCTGGAGGGAGGCGCCGTCGAGAACGCGAACGGCTGGTTAAGGTTGTGAGCGCCGAGCGGGTTCGCATGGTCACGTCTGCGAGACTGGAGCACATGGCCCAGTACGGCGAGCCCCAGCACACGATCGTGCACATCAGCGACACCCACTTCCTCGCGGGCGAGCAGCCGCTCTACGGGAAGGTGGACACCGACGCCACCGTGAGGCAGGCGATGCGCCAGCTGGAGGCTTCGGGCATCCGGCCGGAGGCTCTGGTGTTCACCGGCGACATCGCCGATCTGGGTGAAGACGACGCGTACCGCCGCATCCGCGGAATCGTCGAGCCGGCTGCCGAGCGCATGGGTGCGCGGGTGCTCTGGGTGATGGGCAATCACGACGATCGGGCTCGGGTGCGGGTGGAGCTCCTCGATGAGCAGCCGCTGACCGAACCGGTCGTCACGAGCATCCGGCTGGGCGGCCTGCGCCTCATCGCCCTCGACACGAGCGTGCCGGGATACCACCACGGCGAACTCTCGGCCGAGCAGCTCGAGTGGCTCCGGGGCGAACTGGCGACGCCGGTGCCCGAAGGCACGATCGTGGCGCTGCACCACCCGCCGATTCCCACCACCGTGCCGTTGATGCCGATCCTGGAGTTGCAGCGGCAGCACGAGCTCGCGGATGTGATCCGGGGGACGGATGTGCGTGGCATCCTCGGCGGGCACCTGCACTACTCCACGCACAGCCTGTTCGCCGGCGTGCCGGTGTCGGTGGCGGCGGCGACCTGCTACACGATGGACGTCGCCGCGGTGCGCGGGCGGCTGAGCGGGCTGGGCGGCGGCCAATCGTTCGCGATCGTGCAGGTCTACGACGACCGCATCGTGCACTCGACGGTTCCGATCGGCGACTTCCCCGTGGTCTCGGGCTTCGACAACGCGTTCGTCGACCGCCTCGCGGCCCTCTCGCCCGAAGACCGCCTCGAGGCCTTCTCCCGCCACGCCCAGCCCTGAGCGGAAGGCGCCCGTCAGGCGACCGCGCCGCGGTGCCCCGTTGCGCCCCTGGACGCTCGCGCTGGCGATGCGCGGCGGCGGGGCACGCGCGGCCGGATGGCAATGCGCGGGGCCGGTTGAGGACAGGCGGCGGCCGGCGGGACACGCCGGGGCCGGGTACCGACGTGGGGGCCGGTTGAGGACATGCTGCGGCCGGCGGGACATGCCGGGGCCGGGTGCCGATGTGGGGGCGGGTGGGGGACACGCGGCGGCTGGCAGGACCCTGCGGGACAGGCGGGGCCGGGGCGGGGACACGCGAACGCGTGGTGGGGACACGCTGGGCGGGGGAGCCACGCGGCGGCAGGTGGGGACACGCTGAGCGGGCGGCCGGGCTCTGGGCGAGGGCGAGGGATGCTTGGGGGGTGAGGATCAGCGACGCGCGGGCGGAGTACGAGCGGTACCTGCTGCTCGAGCGCGGGTACTCCGAGCACACCGCGCGCTCATACGGCGCCGACCTCGTTGATCTCGAGGCGTTCGCCGCTGCCCGAGGGGTTCAGGATGTCGCCGAGCTCGACCTCGACCTCTACCGCGACTGGCTCTGGGCCGCGGCGCAGCGCGAGCTCGCCAAAGCGACCCTCGCCCGACGCGCGGCCACCGCGAAGACCTTCTCAGCGTGGCTGCGGCGTACGGGACGGATCGAGATCGACGCCGCCGTCCGCTTGCGGGCGCCCCGGCCCGACCGCACGCTTCCGCGGGTGCTCTCCGGTGACTCGGTGAGCGTGTTGCTCGCCGAACTCCACGACCGTGCCACCACCGGCGACCCGATCGCGCTCCGCGACCTGGCCGTCATCGAACTGCTGTACGCCTCGGCGCTCCGTGTCTCCGAACTCGTCGGCATCGACATCGATGACCTCGACCTCGATCGCCGCACCGTGCGCGTGACCGGCAAGGGGTCCAAGGAGCGGATCGTGCCATTCGGGAAACCGGCCCACGACGCACTGGTGGCTTACCTGACGCGCTCGCGCCCGGCGCTCCTGGAGCGGCGGCGAGCGGGCGGCATCGAACGAGTACCGGCGGCC
This sequence comes from Corynebacterium-like bacterium B27, assembly GCA_000333435.1. Lineage (GTDB taxonomy): Bacteria > Actinomycetota > Actinomycetes > Actinomycetales > Microbacteriaceae > Herbiconiux. Next base: position 10,981 of record BADC01000911.1, read on the forward strand.
GTGTTCCTCGGCGCTCGCGGCGGGAGGCTCGGCACCCGCTCGGTGTACGAACTGGTCGCCGGCCTGCTCGAGTCGGTACCGGGCACCGGACCGGCCGGCCCGCACGCGCTCCGGCACACGGCAGCCACCCACCTCCTCGACGGCGGCGCCGACCTCCGCGCGGTGCAGGAGATGCTCGGCCACGCCAGTCTCGGCACGACCCAGATCTACACGCATGTCACCGTCGAGCGCCTCCGCGCCTCCTACCAGGCAGCCCACCCGCGCGCCTGACGGCCATCGAGTCTCCCGTCCTGGTCGGAACGCGGGCGGCCATTCCGGCAAGAAATGGAGACTCGATGCCGCGGGGGCGGCCGGGAGGAGCCGCGCGCGGGGGACGGGGGCGAGCAACGAGCGCGGGTTCACGTACTCGCCGCGCAGGCGCACTCCGACGTGCACGCACGCGGTGGTGCAGTGACCTCCCGAACCCACGGTGCCGATGACCTGGCCCCGCTGCACGACCGCGCCGACCGGCACCGCCGCCACCACGGGCTCGACGCTCGACCGCAGATCGCCCGGATGCTCGACCGCGACCACCGGGCGGCCCGCCACCATCCCCGCGAATGCGATGACGCCGTCGGCCGGCGCCAACACCGGTGCCCCCGCAGCCGCGGCGAGGTCGGTGCCGCGATGGCCGGCGCTGTACTTCGTCGCCGGCGCGACGAACTCCGCCGTCACGAGCGCGGGCGCCGTGACGGGCCACTGCCACGTCGATCGCTCCACGTCTCCCGGAGCCGCACTCAGTGCGCGCGTCTCTGCGACGATCGACGCCGGTGCCGCCGCGGTGCTGGGCGCGCTCGCGGGCCCGAGCTGAGGCGCGGACGCAGCTGCCGCAGCCGGTGCCGCCGCGGTGCCGGGCGCGCTCGCGGGCTCACCCCGAAGCGCGGACCCAGCAGCCGCTGCCAACGCGGACCTTGCCGCCGCAGCCGCAGCCGACGCCGACGCGGACTCGGCAGCCGCGGCCGATGCCGACGCGAATCCCGCAGCGGCAGCCGACGCCGACGCGGACGCGTGACCGCGTGCACTGGTGAACGGGGCTGCGGAAGCACGCACCGCCGACGGCACCACGACGAGCGCGAGCGTCACAGTCAAAGCCAGAACGGCACCGCGGCGCAGGAGCCCGAGCACAAGCATGCCCGCGCGCGGCGGGCGGGGAAGAGGGTGACTCATCCCGCAACACTGCCCGTATCCCGCCCCGCTGAACGCGCCGTGACCACGTTGGTGGAGGAACCGTGCCAATATCGGATATGTGGGGGAGTGGACGTGTCAGACCAAGCCCCGTCACCCATCGGCACGAAGGAGTCCGTCATGAGTTCGAACGAGCCTGCAGCCCGCGGCACAGTCGATGACCACGCCAGTTCCCGGCGGCTCCGACGCAAGGTGATCGCCCTGTCGATCGCCGCTGCCCTCGGCGGCTTCCTGTTCGGTTTCGACTCGTCCGTCATCAACGGTGCGGTGAAAGCCATCGAGCAGGACTTCAACCTCGGCGACCTGCCGCTGCTCAGCGGCTTCACCGTCGCATCCGCCCTGCTCGGCTGCGCCATCGGCGCGTACTTCGCCGGGCGCATCGCCGATCGCATCGGCCGCATCCCCGTGATGCTCATCGGCGCCGGGCTCTTCCTCGTCAGCTCCATCGGCTCCGGCTTCGCCTTCGCCGTCTGGGATCTCATCGTCTGGCGCGTCGTCGGCGGTCTCGGCATCGGTATCGCGAGCGTCATCGCCCCGGCCTACATCGCCGAGATCGCGCCGAAGGCCGTGCGCGGCGCCCTCGCCAGCCTGCAGCAGCTCGCCATCACGCTCGGTATCTTCGCGGCACTGCTCTCCGACACCCTCCTCCAGGGTGCGGCCGGCGGCGCCAACGAACCCCTCTGGTTCGGGGCGGATGCCTGGCGCTGGATGTTCGTGGGCTGCGCGGGGCCCGCCAT
>BADC01000910.1 GCA_000333435.1 Corynebacterium-like bacterium B27
CGACCTCGAGCTGGTGCGCTTGATGCGCGAACTGAGCTCGGTGCCGGTCATCGCCTCGGGCGGTGCCGGCCGGGTGGAGCACTTCGGCCAGGCGATCGCGGCGGGGGCGGATGCGGTGCTCGCCGCATCCGTGTTCCACCTGCGCGAGATGACGGTCAGCGATGTGAAGGACGAATTGCGGAAAGACGGGGTGGTGGTGCGATGAACGACGTGGAGGCCGTGCTCGAGCGCGCGACGTTCGACGAGGCGGGCCTGCTGCCGGCGATCATCCAGCAGTGGGACACCAAGGAGGTGCTGATGCTCGGCTACATGAACGCCGAAGCACTGCGCCGCACCCTCACCGAGGGTCGCGTCACCTTCTGGTCGCGCTCCCGGCAGGAGTACTGGCGCAAGGGCGACACCTCGGGCCACGTGCAATTCGTCAAGGGTGCGGCGCTCGACTGCGACGACGACACCCTGTTGGTGCAGGTCGACCAGATCGGCGCCGCGTGCCACACGGGCGCGCGCCGGTGTTTCGACGTCGACCCGCTGCAGCCGGTCATCGGACCGGTGGAGTGAA
>BADC01000909.1 GCA_000333435.1 Corynebacterium-like bacterium B27
TCCGGTCGTTCGGGTTTCGGGCGGCTACGTGCTGCGTGCTACTTGCAGTCGAGGTACTTCGAGTCGAAGTCCTTCAGCAACTGCTCGCTCGCCGCGGTGCGCTCGTCGTCGTAGGTGGCCACGTTGTCCTTCGTGACCACGAACGAGCCGGAGTCGATGATCGCGCCGGGCTCGGCCATCGTGCACTCCTTGCTCGCCAGCTTCGCCAGCGCGTAGCTGCCGACGTAGGCCTGGCCGGTGGGGTTCTGCGCGATGGTCGCGTAGACCGATCCGTCTTCGATGGCCTTGAGGATGGTCTCGTCGTCGTCGATCGCCACGAGCGCGATCGGCAGGCCCGACTCGGCGACGGCGGTGGCCGCGGCCACGGCCGGGTTGTAGGCGGTGGAGACGATGCCGGTGATCTCCGAGCCCTTCGAGGCGAGCAGGTCGGCCACCGCCTTCTGCGCCGTGGTGAGGTCGGTGTCGACGTCGGTGATGTCGGGCAGCAGGGTGACGGCGCCGTTCGTCTCCTCGACGGCCTTCTTCACGCCGGCGATGCGCCGCTGGGTGTTGGAGTCGACGTTGACGCCGGTGAGGTGGGCGAGCACGCCCTTGCCGCCCATGGCCTGGATGGTGGCCTGCGCCGCCTTGTACGCGGCCTCTTCGGTGTCGGTGGAGAGGCAGAAGTCGGCGTCGTTGGTGTCGCCGGCCGGGCAGGAGCCGAGCGCGGCGCTCGCGATGCCGTTCTGCCGCAGGTTCTGGAAGGTGGAGTTGATGTCGGTCGGCGAGACGCCGAACACCCCGAACGCGTTGTAGCCGTTGGCGACGAGGGAGTTGATGACGTCGTTCTCCTTCGTCTGGTCCCAGCCGGCGGTCTCGTTGAAGGTGGTGCCGCCGAGGCCGAAGTCGGTCTTGGCCTTCTCGCCCGCGGCGACCCAGGGCTGGAAGTACGGATGCGGGCCGCCCGGTACCAGCGCGACCTTCACGGAGTCGAGGCCGGTGGCCTCCCCACCGCCGCTCGAGCCTTGGGGGGTGCAGCCGCTCAGCAGCAGGGCGCCGAGCGCGGTCGCCGCGACGGCGATCGAAAGGGTAACGCGTCTCATCGTTGAGCCTCCATCGGTGTCTGAATCCTATTGGATTTCCCTATAGGATTTCTGACATCGTGCACGATAGATTGGATGATGTCAATCGCAGTGGTGCGACGGCGTCGCTGCCGAGCGGAAAG
>BADC01000908.1 GCA_000333435.1 Corynebacterium-like bacterium B27
CTGTCAAGGCCGAATCGCCAGGCCGTCGTCGATGCCTCGCAGTCTGGGCGCAGGACGGCGCTATGCTCACAATATGGACAACTGGATGCGCCACCATGGCTGATCCGACGCCGGGAGCGCAGGTGGTCTCCCGGGTGAGCCGGGTGCTGAAAGTGGTGGCCGAGCATCCGCGGGGCGTGTCGGCCGCCGCCGTCGCGCACGCGACCGGACTCACCCGGCCCACCGCCCACCGGCTGCTCACCTCCCTCGCCGCCGAGGGCTTCGTCGACCACGATCCGGGGGCCGCCCGCTGGTTCCTGGGCCCCGAGCTCTACTTGCTCGGCTCGCTCGCCGCCGACCGCTACGACGTCACCGAGGCGGCCCGCGAGAGCGTCCGGGCGCTCGCCGCCGAGACGGGGGAGAGCGCGTTCTTCTCGGCGCGCCGCGGCCCGGAGACGGTGTGCCTGGTGCGCGAGGAGGGGAGCTTCCCGATCCGGTCGTTCGTGCTCTCCGAGGGAGTGCGCTTTCCGCTCGGGGTGGCCTCGGCGGGCCTCGCCATCCTCAGCTACCTCGCCGATGCCGAGATCGACGCCTACCTCGACGCCTCGCCGCTCGAGGAGCGCTGGGGGCCGCAGCACTCGGCCGCCGCGGTGCGCGAACGGATCGCGCTCACCCGTGAGACCGGCTATGCGGTGAACCCCGCCCTCATCCTGGAGGGGTCCTGGGGCATGGGCGCCGCCGTCTTCGACGCCCAGGGCCGGCCCGCCTGGGCCCTCAGCCTCACCGGCGTCGAATCGCGGTTCCGGCCTGACCGCCAGCGGGAACTCGGCGGACTGCTGCTCGAGCACGCCCACCGGGTGAGCACGCGCCTCGCCGGTCGCTAGGCGTCAGAGCGCGTCCGCGTCGGCGTGGATGAGGCGGATGACCTCGCGGCTCATCGAGTCGTAGTCGTGGTCGTTCTCGACTTCCCCGGTGATCGCGAAGCGGTCCATCACGGCCACCCGGTCGGCCAGCGTGATCATCTCGGCGAGGTCGCTCGAGATGAGCAGGATCGCGAGTCCCTCATCGGCCAGCCGCCAGATGAGTTCGTAGAACGCGCGCTTGGTGCGCAGGTCGATGCCCACGGTGGGTTCGTCGATGATGAGGATGCGCGGCGACGCCGCCAGCCATTTCGCCAGCGACACCTTCTGCTGGTTGCCGCCCGAGAGCCGCCCGGCCAGTTGGTTCAGCGAGGAGATGCGGATGTCGAGGTCGTCGACGTACCGGCTCACCACCTCGCGTTCCCGCCGCCCGCTCACGAGCCCGGTTCCGCGGGCCAGCGACGACCACACCGTCACCGCGATGTTGCGGGTGATGCTCTGCTCGAGGAACACCCCCTCCTCCTTGCGGTTCTCGGTCACGTAGCCGAGCCGGTGGCGCTGCAGGGCCTGGCGCACCGAGCGGATGCGCGCCGGGCTGCCGTCGATCCGCAACTCCCCGGCGGTGATGCGTTCCAGCCCCACGATCGCGTGGGCGAGCTCGGTGCGGCCCGCGCCGACCAGGCCGTACAGGCCGAGGATCTCACCGGGGCGCACCGCGAGCGACACATCGTGATGGCCGGCGGTGGTGGTGACGCCGTCGAGTTCGAGAGCGGGGGCGACGTCGCGGGGCGCTGACCGCGTCGGCACCGTCAGCGAGCCGAGGCTGCGGCCCACCATGGTGTCGACGATCTCGTCGTGCGCGTGCTCGGCGAGCGGCTGCGACTCCAACACCGACTCGCCGTCGCGGAGTACGGTGACGGTGTCGCAGTGCGCGTACACCTCCTCGAGCTTGTGGCTCACGAAGAGCACCGCCCGGCCGTCGTCGCGCAGGCGGTCGACCACCCGGAACAGGCGGTCGCTCTCCGCGCCGCTGATCGAGGCCGTCGGCTCGTCGAGCAGCAGCACCCGGGTCTCGGTGTAGAGCGCCCGGGCGATCTCGACCAGCTGCATCTGTGCCGACGAGAGCTCGGTGATGGGGGTGGCCGGGTCGAGATCGACGTCCAGGAGCGCGAGGCACGCGGCCGCCTCGCCGCGCACCTTCGACCAGTCGATGCGGCCGGCCGAGCGGGGCATCCGTTCCATCACGATGTTCTCGCCCACGGTGAAGCTGCGGATGACGTTGCGTTCCTGGTGCACGACGCCGATGCCCGCGGCGCGCGCCGCAGCCGGGTCGGCGAAACGCTGCTCGCGGCCGGCGACCACGATCGACCCCGCATCGGGGCGATGCACCCCGGTGAGCGCCTTGATGAGGGTGGACTTGCCGGCGCCGTTCTCGCCGAGGAGCGCGTGCACCGAGCCGGGAGCGAGGCGCAGGTTCACGCCGTCGAGCGCCTTGACGCCGGGGAACGACTTCGAGAGGCCGATCGCCTCGAGCAGGGGAGTGGTCGTCATCGGGTGGCCTCCACGGGTGTCACGTTCTGCGGGCCGGCGGCGCGGAGGGCGCCTCGCCGGCGTTCGGCGCGCACCTGCCGCACGCGGTCGAGGGCGACGGTGCCGAGCACGACGGCACCGATGACGAAGTTGACCCAGGCCGGCGCGAGCTGGAACTCGGCGCGGGCGGTGTCGACCAGGCGCACCACCGTGGCGGCGAGCACGGTGCCGAGCACGGCGACGGTGCCACCCGTGAGCGCCACGCCACCGATGATCGGCGCCGCGAAACTCGGCAGCAGCCAGTCGCCGCCGACGCTCTGGTTCACTCCGGGCAGCGACGCGAGGCTCACCAGGGCGGCGACCCCGCAGAGGAGGCCGGACGCGGTGTGCGCCACCACCACGCTGCGATCGTTCGAGATGCCGGCCAGTCGCGCCGCCTCGGGGTTGTCGCCGCTCGCGAGCAGCTGCCGCCCGGTGAGGGTGAACCGGAAGGCGAGCGCAACGACCACCGCCACGGCGACGGCCGCGAAGAAGATGACCGGGATGCCCGCCACCGTCGCCTTGCCCACCGCCGCGAGCGGCTCCCAGTTCGACGCCGACACCGTGCGGGTGCCGACCAGTGCGTACTGGGCGCCGAGCAGGATGGTCATGGTGGCGAGGGTCACGATGAAGCCGTTGATGCGCGTGAGCATGACGAGCAGCCCGTTGCCGAGCCCGGCCAGGGCGCCGACCACGAGTGGCACGAGCGCGCCGAGGAGCGGCGGCACGCCGACATCCGCCATCAGCACGGCCGAGAGCGCCGCCGCCACACCGCCGATGGCGCCGACGGCGAGGTTGAGCTGGCCCACGGCCACCGTGATCATCTGCGCGAGGCCGATGAGGATGGGCACGGCGAGGAACTGGAAGAAGGTGCGCAGCCCCACGGGCGAGAACAGGTCGCCCTGGGAGGCGATGCCGAGCAGCACCGTGCCGACCACGACGATGGCGATGAGGGTGGCGCTCTGGGAGCGCAGGAGGGCGGAGACCGACCGGTTCATGCCGCCACCTCCTCGCGCTCGGGCGTCGCGGCGCCCGACGCATCGGGGGTGCGACCGCGCCGCAGCCGCACCTCGCGCACGCGGTCGGCGGAGAGCGCGACGAGGAGGATCACGCCGAGCAGCACGTTGAGCGTCTCGATCCCCACCCCGAACAGTTCGAGCCCCTTGCGGATGACGAGGGTGAGGGTGATGCCGAGGAAGGTGCCGACCACCGAGACGTAGCCGCCCGCGAGCAGCGTGCCGCCGAGGATCGGCCCCACGAACGACTGCAGCATGAACTCGTCTCCGATCGACGGTGTGAACGAGCCGATGCTCGTGGCGAGCAGGATGCCCGCGAGCGCCGCCAGGGCACCCGAGAGAGCGTGGGCCAGCACGATGCGCCGCCCGGTGGGGATGCCGGAGAGCTCGGCCGCCTTGACGCTCGCCCCGGTCAGCAGCAGTTCGCGGCCCACCCGGGTCTTCGTGAACAGCACGGCGACGAGCACCATGACGAGCGCCACGGGCACGACGATCAGCGGAATGGCGGCGGGGCCGCACCAGCCGACGAGACAGACGTCGGCGAACGAGCCGCGCCCCAGCAGGTCGAAGCCTGCCGGCTTCGTCGTGAACGCCGATCCCGCGCTGAGCGACGAGTAGATCGTCGGCACCAGGCCGAGCAGCGCGAAGCTCATGGCGAGGGTGACGATGAACGAGTTGACGCCCGTGCGTGCGATGATCCAGCCGGTGAGCGCGCCGATCGCGGCGCCGGCCACGAGCCCGGCGGCGATGCCGGCCACCAGCGGCCAGCCGGCGAGGTCGAAGGTGATGCCGGAGACCATGGCGCCGAACGCGGCCATCTGGCCGACGGCGATGTTCATGTGCCCGATCGAGAGCACCATCATCTGCGCCAGGCCCACCACGGTGAACACCGCGATGCTGGTGAGCAGCGGCGCGATGACGAAGGTCCCGTTGAGGAACGACGGCTTGACCGCCACGAGTACCGCGACGAGCAGCACGATGATGACGACCAGCACGAACCGCGGCGTGGCCACGAAGCGGCGGAGGAGTCCCGGCTCGTTCATGCGACGATCCGGTCGTCGATGGCGTCGCGGTTCCATTCGATGCCGAGGCCGGGCTGTTGAGGGGCGAGCGCGTGACCGTCGGCGATCTCCATCTCGCGGTGGGTGATGGCGCGCAGCTGCGGGATGTGCTCGACGTAGCGCCCGTTGGGCACCGCGCCCACGAGGCTCACGTGCAGTTCCATCAGGAAGTGCGGGCACACCGCGACGTTGAAGGCCTCGGCGAGGTGCGCCACCTTGAGCCAGGGTGTGATGCCGCCCACCCGCGCCACGTCGACCTGCACGATGCCGGCCGCCCCGCGCTGAAGGTACTCCCGGAACTGGCTGACCGAGTACATCGACTCGCCGACGGCGATCGGGATGCTCGTGGAGCGCGCCAGCGTGCGGTGCCCGGCGATGTCGTCGGCCGGCAGCGGCTCTTCGAACCAGTAGAGGTCGAGGGGTTCGAAGGCCTTGGCGCGCCGGATGGCTTCGGCCCCCGTCATCGACTGGTTCGCGTCGACCATGATGTCGACGCGGTCGCCGACGGCGTCGCGCACGGCCCGCAGCCGCTCGACGTCGTCGGCGACGTGCGGGCTGCCGACCTTCACCTTGAGCCCCGCCCAGCCGGCCGCCTTCGACCGCAACGCGCCCTCGACGATCTCCGGCGGCGTGCGCACGCTGCTCGACGCGCACGGCGACGCGCTCGGCCACGGTGCGGCCGCCGGACCAACGGTGGTGAAGGTCAACCGCGACGAACTCACCGGACTCGCCGACGCCGCAGGTACTGACGCCGGCGCTCTGGTGCGCGGCTGGCTGGCCGCCGGCAGCGAAGCCGTGATCGTCACCGACGGGGCGGCCCCCACCCGGGTCGACACCGCATCCGCCCGCTACACCGTGGAGTCGCCGCGGGTGCCGACGCGGAGCGCCGTGGGGTCGGGCGACGCGTTCGCGGCCGGGCTCGTCCGGAGCCTGCTCACCGACCCGGCGGGTGGCTGGCCCGCCCACCTGCGCCTCGCTGCGGCGTGCGGCGCCTCGAACGCGGCGAGCGTGCTGGCACGGCTCGCGGCCGAGCATCCGCCGAGTGCTCTGATCGACCGCGTGGTGGTGCGGACGGAGGCCGGGAGGTGAGCGCCGGCGTTCCCGACAGCGGTGCCGCGAACCCGCGGTTCCTCCGCACGGTTGTGCTCGTCACCGTCGTGACCGCGGTCGGCGGCTTCCTCTTCGGCTTCGACAACGGCAGCATCTCGGGCTCCGTCGGATTCCTGCAGACCCGGTTCGACCTGACGCCGGCCGGCGTGGGCTGGGTGACGTCGAGCATCATCGTCGGCTGCATCATCGGTGTGGTGGTGGCCGGGCGGCTGAGCGACGCCATCGGGCGCAAGCGTGTTCTGGTGCTCACGGCGGCCGTGTTCCTCGTCGGGGCGCTCGGCGAGGCGCTCGCGCCGAACGACACCGTGCTGGTGCTCGCGCGCATCCTGGTCGGTATCGGCATCGGCACCGAGACGACGATCGCGCCGCTGTACATCGCCGAGGTGGCGCCGGCGCACATCCGGGGTCGGCTCGTGTCGTTCAACCAGCTGTTCAACACGGTCGGCAACCTCGTGGTGTTCTCGATCGCAGCCGTCATCGCGAATCTCAACACCGAGCAGTGGAACGTGGAGTACGGCTGGCGCGTGATCTTCGCGACCGGGCTGGTGCCGGCGGTCCTGTTCATCGTGCTGTTGCGGTTCATCCCGGAGAGCCCGCGCTGGCTGGCCGGGCACGGACGGCAGGTAGAGGCCCTGGCGGTGCTGGAGCGGCTGACGCCCAGCGCGGAGGCGGCGGCGGCGCAGCTGGCGGAGATCCGCTCGGCGCAATCGGCCGCGGGATCGTCGGAGCTCCGGGAGCTCCTGCGGCCCAATCTGCGCAGGGCCCTCGCGGTGGGCTTTCTGGTCGCCCTGTTCCAGCAGATCACCGGCATCAACGCCATCTTCTACTACGCCCCCGAGATCTTCCGCTCCGCGGGCCTGCCGACAACTGATGCCCTCTCGAGCACCGTGCTCATCGGCGTGGTGCTGGTGGGAGCGACGCTGGTGTCGTTGTGGCTGATCGACCGGGTGGGCCGCCGCACACTGCTCGTCATCGGCGCCGCCGCGATGACCGTGCTGCAGGCCGGCATCGGCACGGTCTTTCTCGCTCCGTCGCCCAGCGGCCCGCTCCTGCTGGCGCTCGTGCTGGGATACGTGGCGTTCTTCGCGGTGTCGTTCGGCACTGTGACCTACGTGATCATCTCGGAGATCTTCCCGACGCGGGTGCGCGGCGCGGCGGCCTCCGTGGCGACGTTCGCGCTGTGGGGCGGCAACTTCTTCGTCTCGCAGTTCTTCCCGATCCTCGTCGACGGCATCGGCAGCTCGGCCACCTTCTACCTCTTCTCGGCCGTCTGCCTCCTCGCGCTGGTGTTCGTGCTCAGCCTCGTGCCGGAGACGAAGGGCCGGTCACTCGAAGAGATCGAGCGCGACCTGCATCGCGCGTCGTCCTCCCGCGCGGGCGGCGGAAGTCGGCGCGCGTGAAACGGCCGGCGGGCAGCGCCGCCCGGATGCGCTCGGCGCTGAACGGATGCGCGGGCCGGATGTTCTCGGGCGGCTCCGGGGCCCAGGGGGCCGGTGCGCTGACACCCTCGGCCAGCATCCGGGCCTGCGCCCGGGCGACCAGGGGCACCACCATCGTGCGCTCCGCCACCCAGGCCAGGGCGCGGATCGCGGCGACGGGCACGGGCAGGTAGAGCGGGCGCCGGCCGGCGACACGGGCGATGCGGCGCACCGCCGTGCCGAGCGGGAGCTCCTCGGCTCCCATCACGGCGACGGTCGGTTCGGGGATGCGCCCCTCGATCGCGGCCAGCAGCACGTCGACCGCGTCGTCGACCGGCACCGGGCGCACCGTGCGCTCCCGGAAGCCGACCGTCGCGAACACCGGCCAGGTGCGCACCGCACGGGTGACGTGATCGACCATGTGGTCGCCGGGGCCGTAGATCATGCCCGACTTCAGCACGGTATGCGGCAGGCCCGAGTTGCGCACGAGCTCTTCGGCGGCCCACTTGCTCTCGTGGTACGGCGAGCCGCAGTCGGGTCGGGCACGCAGGAAGCTGAGCAGCACGATGCGCTGCACGCCGGCCCGCCGGGCGGCCTCGACCACCGCACGGGTGCCGGCGACGTGCACCCGGTCGAAGGTCTGGTCGCCGAGCTCCCGGTTGATGCCGGCGCAGTGCGCGACGACGTCACAGCCGGCGAACGCCTCGGCGAGCGCCTCGACGCCATCGATCGCCACGCCCGTTCGGCGCGAGACGATGACGGTGTCGGCGGGGTCGAGCCGTTCGGCCAGGTGACGGCCGACGAAGCCGGTGCCGCCCGTGATTGCTACTCGCATGAGTGTGCTCCTTCGCTTATTAGCGATGAAGCTACAAGGCCTTCTGATATTTAGCAAGCGTGCTAGAGTGCGAATATGACAGACAGCGCGTCCGACATCTTCGCGGCTCTCGCGCATCCGACGCGACGGCAGATCCTGCAAGACCTGAAAGACGGCGAGCTGGCCGCCGGCGAGATCGCAGCGCGCTTCTCGGCCAGCGGGCCCACCATCTCGCGCCATCTCGGCGTGCTGCGCCAGGCCGGTCTCATCACCGAGCGGCGTGACGCCAACCGCATCCTGTACTCGCTCGTCGGCGAGCGGCTCGCCCTGTCGGTCGGCGACTTCCTCTCCACCGTCTGCCCCGAACAGATCGTGCTCCGCGAGGTGCGCAAGCGCGCCGCCCCGGCGGGTGCCGCAGGCGCCCCGCGGCCGGCCGAGGCCTGACCCTTTTCAGGATCGCGAGCCCGCCACGACCGTATTCAGGCCGAACTCGCCTGAAGACGCGCGAGGCACCTGAATACGGGCGTGCGGATGCCCGGTCACACCTACGTGGCGGCGGGCACCGAGGAGGGGGCGCCGGCCGGAGCGGCGGCAGCCGGTAGGGCGGGGGCAGGCGCATCGGCGGCGGCGCGGGCCAGGCGCACGGTGAACGTGGTGCCCGCCGGGGTCGAGGCGACCTCGATGGCGCCGGCGTGCGCCTCGACGATGGATGCCACGATCGCGAGCCCGAGCCCCGAGCTGCCGGCGCGGCGTGAGCGCGACGAATCGCCGCGCGCGAAGCGCTCGAACAGTTCGGGCACGAGCTCGGGCGCGATGCCCGGCCCGTCGTCGGCGACCTCGAGTTCGACCTGCACGTCGTCGGAGCCGGCTGCGCCGTCAGCCGCCGCACCCGCCGCCGCGGCTGCCGGCGGCACGAGCCGCACGCTCGCCGTCACGGCGGTGCCCTCCGGGGTGTGCACCGCGGCGTTCGAGAGCAGGTTGAGCACCAGCTGGTGCAGGCGCTCGCGGTCGCCGTGCACGAGAGCGGGCGCATCCGGAACAGCAACCGCCCAGCGATGGCCCGGCGCCGACGCGCGGGCATCGCTCACCGCGTTCACCACGATCTCGCCCAGGTCGACCTCGTCGAGGTGCAGGTCCTGCCCCTCGTCGAGCCGGGCGAGCAGCAGCAGATCGCTCACCAGCGAGTTCATGCGCTGCGCCTCCGACTCGATCCGGGCGAGCGCGAACTCGGTCAGCTCGGGCAACTCGTCGCTCTGCTGCCTGGTGAGCTCGGCGTAGCCCTGAATCGCAGCCAGCGGCGTGCGGAGTTCGTGACTCGCGTCGGTGACGAAGCGGCGCATCCGTTTGTCGGTCGCCACCCGCACCGCGAGCGCGTCTCGACGTGG
>BADC01000907.1 GCA_000333435.1 Corynebacterium-like bacterium B27
GCCGCAGCCCGCGAGCGACTCGGTCGTGGTGTCGGCGCGCAGTCCGTCGTCGGCCGACACGACCGTCGCACCCTTGCGGCCGGGCACCTCGAACGGCTCGATCTCGCCGGCGAGGAACCCGGCCGACGCGGCCAGGCGCTGGTGCGATGCGGCGGCCCACGCATCCTGATCCGCCCGCGTCAGGCCGAGCGAGTCGTTGCGCGCCTCGGTCGAGGCCCCCATCGAACGCTGCTCGAAGGCGTCGCTCAGGCCGTCGTGGTCCATGGTGTCGATCAGCTCGATCGCGCCGTAGCGCTTCCCCGCCCGCGAGCCTGACCAGGCGTGCGGCGCGAGCGTCATCGACTCCTGACCGACGGCCACGACGACATCCGCCTCGCCCGCGTCGATCAGCCGCGCGCCCGCGATGATCGCCTCCATGCCCGACAGGCACACCGCGTTGAGGGTGAGGGCTGGGGTCTCGAGCGGGATGCCCGCGCCCACCGCCGACTGCCGGCCCGGATTCTGCCCGGCCCCGCCCTGCAGCACCTGGCCGGCGTAGACGAAGTCGACCTCTTCGGGCGCGACACCGGCCCGGGTGAGGGCGGCACGTATGGCGGCGGCCCCGAGCTCGGTGGCGGGCACGGCCTGGAACTGCCCGCAGTACTTCACGAAGGGAGTGCGCGCATAGCCCACGATGACGGCGCTCATGCCGAGGCCCCCGCCGCCACGGCACCGACCGTCTCGTCGAGGTCGACGGTGAACTCCGCCCCCGTCTTCTCCCGCACCGCGTCGGCGGATGTGCCCGGCGCCACCGCCCGCAGGACCAGGCCGGAGTCGGTCACGTCGAACACGGCGAGATCGCTGATGATGCGGTCGACGACCTCGGCGCCCGTGAGCGGGAGGTCGCAGCGCGCCACGATCTTCGGCGTGCCGTCTTTGGAGACGTGGTCGGTGAGCACGATCACCCGCGGGGTGCCGGCCACCAGGTCCATGGCGCCGCCCATGCCCTTCACGAGCTTGCCCGGGATGGTCCAGTTCGCGAGGTCACCGTTGCCCGCCACCTGGAGGGCGCCGAGGATCGCCTTCGACACGTGCCCGCCGCGGATCATGCCGAACGAGGTGGCGGAGTCGAAGATGCTCGCGCCGGGCAGCAGGGTGACGGTCTGCTTGCCGGCGTTGATGAGGTCGGCGTCCTCCTCGCCCTCGAACGGGAACGGGCCCATGCCGAGCAGCCCGTTCTCGCTCTGCAGGGTCACGCTCACGCCCGGCGGCAGATGGTTGGCCACGAGCGTCGGGATGCCGATGCCGAGGTTCACGTATTCGCCGTCGCGGAGTTCGGCGGCGGCGATCGCCGCCATCTCGTCGCGGGTCCAGGGCATGGGGCTTCTCCTTCGTTTCAGGCGGCAGCGATGCTCAGGCCACCGCGGCGGTGCGCGGCCGGGTGGTGCGCTGCTCGATGTCCTTCACCCGCGGCCGCGACTGCACGAGCCGCTGCACGTAGATGCCCGGGGG
>BADC01000906.1 GCA_000333435.1 Corynebacterium-like bacterium B27
GCCAGCACCGGAGACGCGTCCACGGCGGAGTTCGTCGACGTGCCCTACGACGGCCCGGAAGCCGGGTTCCCGGACAGCTTCCCCACCCCAGAGAAGGTTCCCGGGAAGTCGTTCACCATCGGCTATCTCAGCCCGTTCGACGCCTACCCGGTCACGCACTATCAGCAGGAGGTCGCCCAGAAGGTCACGGAGGAACTGGGCGGAACGATGATCGCCAAGGATGCGAACCTCGACGCCCAGCTGCAGGTGACCCAGTTCGACGAGCTGCTGACCCAGGGCGTGGATGCGATCGTGGGCTACCCGCTGAACCCCGAGTCGTGGGGCAACTCCATCAAGAAGGCCAACGAGGCGGGTGTCCCAGTGATCGCCTTCGCCACCCCGTGGGACTTCACCCAGGAGCCGATCGCGGGCGTCTCGGCGTCGATCGGCAATGCCTATGACGACGAGGCCTACGCCATCGTGCGCGCTGTGGCGGAGAAGAAGCCCGGCGCGACGTTCGCCGTGCTTAACGTGGGCCTGCCGATTCCCTCCCTCCAGTACGTCGGCGACCGCCAGGAGTACTGGGGCGAGAAATTCGGACTGAAGTTCCTCGGCCGTGTCGACGCCCAGACCGACAACCCGGCGGGTGCGGCGACCGCGGCCAACGACATCCTCACCAAGTACCCGGATGTCGACGCGATCCTCACCTACAACTCCCTCGCCGCGATCGCGGCCGGCAACATCGCCAAGGGCAAGATCATCACCGGCATGAACGCCGGATCGGTCAGCGACGTCGAATCGGTGCAGAGCGGCGCCGTGACGTTCAGCTACTTCCTGGATTCGGATGCGCTCAGCACGCAGGCCATCTACGCCGCCTACGACATCCTGACCGACCAAGGGGGGGACCTGCCGCCGCTGATCAACATCAAGGGCACGGTCGTCAGCCTCGACAACGTCGCCGAGGTGACCGGTGTCTGAGCCGCGCTGGTTCGACGGGAGGGCCGGGCTCGTCACCGGCGCCGCAAGCGGGATCGGCCGCGCGAGCGCCCTGGCGTTCGCCGCGGCCGGGGGCGCCGTCGTGGTCGGCGACCTGGAACGGTCGCGCGCCGGAGGGGAGGAGACCGTGCGCCTCATCTCGGAGGCGGGCGGCGAGGCGGTCTTCGTTCCCGTCGACGTCAGTGAGGCCGACCAAGTCGAGCATCTGGTCGACGCGACCGTCGCGAACTTCGGTCGACTCGACTTCGCGCACAACAACGCCGGCACCGTCGCCGAGGGGTTCACCGCCGAGGTGGAGGAGGGCGCGTGGGACCGGGTCTTCGACGTCAACATCAAAGGCGTGTGGCTGTGCATGAAGTATGAGTTGCGCCACATGAAGGAGCACGGCGGCGGCGCGATCGTGAACACCGCGTCGGTCTCCGGCCTGATCGGCACGGCTCTCACCAGCCCGTACGTCTCGACCAAACACGCGGTCGTGGGACTCACGAAAGTCGCGGCGGGCGAGTACGCCAATCTCGGCATCCGCATCAACGCCGTCGCGCCGGGCGCCATCTGGACACCGCTCATGCAGTCGGCTCCCGAGCCGATTCAGGAGATGATGCTCGCCCCTCAGCCGCTGCACCGCTTCGGCACGGCGGAGGAGGTCGCCGAGGCGGTGATCTGGCTCAGCTCGTCGAAGGCTTCGTTCGTCACGGGCGTCACCCTGCCCGTCGACGGTGGGTTGCTCGCCACACCGGGCTCGTACAATCCGCTGCTGAGTCCCTCCCTGGACGACGACGCGAGCAACTGAGCCGGACGCGGGCAGCTACAGCGCCTCGAGCAGCACCGCCGCGCCCTGGCCGCCGCCGCCGCAGATGCCGGCCGCGCCCAGCGTGCCGGGGCCGGCCGCGGCGAGGCGGCGGGCGAGGTGGCCCACGATGCGGGTGCCGGAGGCGCCGATCGGGTGCCCGAGCGCGATCGCGCCGCCGTGGGCGTTCACGATCTTCGGTGCGACGCCTAGCCGGCGGGTTGGAGTGCACGGCGAATGCCCGCAAGGCCTTCTTTGATCTCCACCCGCCGCAAGGTCGCCGGGCTCCCCTTCCCGCCCCGGGCCAAGGGCGGCCCGTGATCGCCTTTCCCC
>BADC01000905.1 GCA_000333435.1 Corynebacterium-like bacterium B27
AGGTCGAGCAGCGACTCCTCCGCCTCGGCCCGGATCACCTGCGCACCGCTCAGCAGCTCGCCGCGCCGGAGCCGGCCCACACCGACCAGCAGCTGGGTGAGGAAGACAC
>BADC01000904.1 GCA_000333435.1 Corynebacterium-like bacterium B27
GACATGAGCAGCAGGCCGATGCCGAGGATCGCGAAGCTGCGCACCATCGTCTTGCGCAGGATCGCGATCTGGTCGTTGAGCGAATCGCGGCTTTCCGCGACCTGGAAGCGCCAGACCGTCTTCGACCCCGGCAGCTTCACGTCGCGCTCGCGTACGCGCAGCACCTCGTCCTTGAACTGCTTGCTGTCGTACGTGACGACGTCGGGCGCGGGCTTGTCGAGATTGACGGC
>BADC01000903.1 GCA_000333435.1 Corynebacterium-like bacterium B27
CATGCAGCGGTTGAGGATTTGCTAATTGCGGTATGCTGCACCCCCTAATTAAGACTAAAGTTTGATCGTCGACCGACGCCCCAGCAGCGAAAGCGGATAGACCGCAACGAGAATCAAGCGGTCGTTCCTACAATGCCTTTATATGACGCAGAGCAATTCTATCCCGTCCAAAGCAACACTGCCGATTAGTCCTCCAGAGCGCGGTCTAGATGGAGTTAACGGGCTGATCCCCACCGGCGAGATTGAGCGGCTGGTGGGGATCAGCCCGTCACCCTATCTGGGTGATGTCGACTGGGGCGCCGTCCACGACGTCTCCTACTTCGCCAAGGGGCTGGACCAGCAATCCGGATCGCAGCTCGACGAACAGGTCTGGTTCGACAAGCCGCTGCAGGCCGAGGTCGCCGCCGGCCGGGTGCCCCATGCACGCGTATCCGACGCCGTTCGCCGTATCCTGCGCTCGCTCTCCGCGATCGGCGCCGACGCGCCGCTCGCGGAGAGCGATATCGATTACGCCGCCCATGCCAAAGCGGTGCGCCAGGTGGCGGCGGACGGCATCGTGCTCCTCAAGAACGAAGGCGATCTC
>BADC01000902.1 GCA_000333435.1 Corynebacterium-like bacterium B27
GACCGCATCATCCGCGCGCGCCGGGACCCCCGCATCCGCCGCCACGCCCGCCGAGTTGCGCCGCTGGCGGCAGTACCTCGCCGACGAACGCGCGGAGGCGCAGGTCTACCGCGAGCTCGCCCAGCGCCGCACGGGAACCGAGCGGGAGATCCTCGAGGCGCTGGCCGAGGCCGAGGGGCGGCACGAGAGCCACTGGGTCGAACTGCTCGGCGACGAGGTGGGCAAGCCGCGCCGGGCCGACGTGCGCACCCGGCTGCTCGCGGTGCTCGCGAAGCGCTTCGGCTCGGTGTTCGTGCTCGCCCTGATGCAGCGCGCCGAGGCCCGCTCCCCCTACGAGACGGATGCCGACGCCACCCCCGCGATGGCCGCCGACGAACGCATCCACGGCGAGGTGGTGCGCGCACTCGCCGCCCGCGGCCGCAGCCGGCTCTCGGGCACGTTCCGCGCCGCCGTGTTCGGCGCCAACGACGGACTGGTCTCGAACCTCGCCCTCGTGCTCGGCATCGGCGCGACCGGTGTCGCACCCTCGGTCGTGCTGGCGACGGGCATCGCGGGGCTCCTCGCGGGTGCCCTGTCGATGGGGGCCGGCGAGTTCGTGTCGGTGCGGTCGCAGCGGGAGCTGCTCGCCGCATCCACCCCCGATCCGCAGGCGCACACCGCCGTGCCACGACTCGACGTCGACGCCAACGAACTGGCCCTCGTGTACCGCGCGCGGGGCATGAGCGAGCAGGAGGCGCTGGCGAAGGCCGCCGACGTGTTCGGCGG
The DNA here is from genome assembly GCA_000333435.1 of Corynebacterium-like bacterium B27. GTDB lineage: Bacteria > Actinomycetota > Actinomycetes > Actinomycetales > Microbacteriaceae > Herbiconiux. The sequence goes on from BADC01000902.1 coordinate 766, forward strand.
GCTGACCACGACGACGGCGGCCATCCGCGTGCAACGCGTCGGCGACGCCGGCATCACCGCCCCCGAGATCTCGGGCGGAGCGGATGCGGGTGACGAGCACGAAGCCATCGGCACCGCCTGGCAGGCGGCGCTGTCGTCGTTCTGCTTCTTCGCGTCGGGCGCGATCATCCCGGTGCTGCCGTACCTGTTCGGGCTCACCGGGTTCGCCGCGGTCGCGCTCTCGGCCGGCCTCGTGGGGCTCGCGCTGCTCGGCACCGGCGCGGTGGTGGGGCTGCTCTCGGGCGGGCCGCCGCTGCGCCGCGCCCTGCGTCAGCTCGCGATCGGCTTCGGCGCCGCCGCCGTCACGTACCTGCTCGGGCTGCTCTTCGGCGCCTCGGTCGGGTAGGCGCGGCGCGCATCCCGGGGCTCTGCCCTGCGGCGCTCTACCCACTCGCGGGCCGATACTCCCCACCACGTGCGGAACGACGGAGGTCGGGGCGAATACCGCGTGCGATTCCGTCGTTGCCGTCTTCCGGCCCGAAAAGTC
>BADC01000900.1 GCA_000333435.1 Corynebacterium-like bacterium B27
GCCGTATCGACTCGTCACCACCGGGTCGGGGTCGAACACCCCGCCGCCCGGGGTGGGGAGACAGAACAGCACGAGCCGCCGCGCCAGCGGATCGCCGGCGGCGGAGAATCCCGCTTCCGCTCCCGAGGGGAGGGTGGTCATGTGGTGCGCCATCGTTCCCTTCTACATCCGTCCCGAGAATCCGCAAGGCCGCAGCCGGTAGATTGGCTGCATCCGAGATGGCGGGGAGTGACATGACGGGGATGTTCCACTGGCAGTACCTGGTGTCGGGTGACGCCTACGAGGCCCGCGCTGCGGTGCGGGGCGCCCTCACCCAGCAGGATTTCGAGATCGAGGAACGGTCGGCCGACGACTGGCAGGCGACCCACGGCACGCGACCGTCGTTCCTGCAGCGCATGGTCTCCAACGCGCACGAGCCGGTCGCCCTGCACGTCACCTTCGAACAGCAGGGCGGCGAGCTCGCGATCGACCTGCGCCGGCCCGCGTTCTCGGTGTCGGGCGGGATGACACGCGACCCGAGCCAGATGGCCTACTTCGACAAGACCTACCGCGCCGCGGCCGCCGCGGTGCACGAGCAGCTGACGGCCGCGGGCATCCTGGTCAGTTCGCGGGAGTAGTCTCGGCGCCGGCGTGCTCGGCGGAGGTCGACCCGGGGCGGGCGGGGCGGGCGGGGCGCCGCCCGAGACGCGTCACCCCCAGCACGATCGCCGCGATGACGAGGCCGAGCACCAGCCCGAAGACGGCCGAGAAGGCGGTGTCGGTGAGCCACACGACCACGGGCCCGGCCGCCTCGACGGCGTGCGTGACGACGTGCAGAAGGTCGTACGGTCCGTGCCAGAACGTCTCGGCGAGGTTGGCGATGACGAGGTGGCCGCCGACCCAGAGCATCGCGACCGTGCCGACCACGCTGATCACCCGGAACACGGCCGGCATCGACGCCACGATCCGCGCTCCCGTGCGGCGCACCCGGCGCGTGCGGCTCTTCATCAGCCGCAAGCCGACGTCGTCGATCTTCACCAGAAGCGCCACCGCGCCGTAGACGAGTGCCGTCATGCCGAGGGCGATCACGGCGAGGGCGGCGAGCGTCATCCAGATGTTCAACCCCGGGTCGAGACTGTCGAGGGCGATCACATGATCTCGGTGCTCAGGGATGAGTCGGTGCGGATGGCGCCGAAACACAGTCGGCGCTCGTCCCGGGCGCCCT
>BADC01000899.1 GCA_000333435.1 Corynebacterium-like bacterium B27
ATGGCGCGAAGCGTCCGGCGAAGGCGGGCCACTGCGCTTCATCGACGCGGAGACGGGCCATAGCCTGAAGCTGACCCTGATCGACGCCGAGAGCGCACCCCGCCCGGCGCCGACGCTAGCCGTCGAGCCCGGGCCGGGCGGAGACGATCTCATGCATTGGCGCGTGGCCCGGGGCGCGGAGGAGCGCGCACGGCGAAGCCAGCTTCGATCGATTTCGGCGTCTAGCGCCACCGATCGGAGCCGACCATGACA
>BADC01000898.1 GCA_000333435.1 Corynebacterium-like bacterium B27
GATCTACCTCTCGTTGTGTCGGGTTGGTGCGGATGTGGTGCGTGGTGCTTCGCGGAGGCGTGGGCCGGGGCTCACGCCACCCGCCTCGACCGGTCTTGGAACCGGGAGAGCGTGACTGCGGCCAGGAGCACGAGCCCCGTGACCACCTGCTGGTAGAAACTCGGAACGAGCATGATGGTCATG
>BADC01000897.1 GCA_000333435.1 Corynebacterium-like bacterium B27
CCGACGTGTGGTTCGACGGCCGCTCCTGCGGTGTCTCGGTCTCGATCGGCGGGCAGTCGCCCGACATCGCCCAGGGCGTCGACAACGCGTTCGAGACCCGTGAGGGGTCGTCCACCGACGAGATCGACCGGCAGGGCGCTGGTGACCAGGGCATCATGTTCGGCTACGCCACCACCGAGACCCCTCAGCTCATGCCGCTGCCGATCTGGCTGGCGCACCGGCTCTCCGAGCGGCTCGCCACCGTGCGCAAGGAGGGCGTGCTCGACTACCTGCGCCCCGACGGCAAGACCCAGGTCACCATCGGCTACGACGGCGTGGTGCCGAAGACGGTCGACACCGTGGTGCTCTCCACCCAGCACTCGCCCCGGGTCGGTCTCGACCAGCTGCGGCACGACGTCGAGCAGACCGTCATCCGGCCCGTGCTCGATGCGGCCGAGGAGGGCGGGCTGAAGCTCGACTCGTCCGACGTGCGGGTGCTGATCAACCCGACCGGCGTGTTCGAGATCGGTGGCCCGCAGGGCGACGCCGGTCTCACCGGGCGCAAGATCATCGTCGACACCTATGGTGGCGCGGCGCGCCACGGCGGCGGCGCGTTCAGCGGCAAAGACCCGTCGAAGGTCGACCGCTCGGCCGCTTACGCCATGCGCTGGGTGGCCAAGAACGCGGTCGCAGCAGGCCTCGCCTCGCGGCTCGAGGTGCAGATCGCCTACGCCATCGGCAAGGCCGCTCCGGTGGGCTTCTACGTCGAGACCTTCGGCACCGGCGTCGTGTCCGACCAGGTGATCACCGACGCGCTCCGCAGCGTCTTCGACCTGCGGCCGGCCGCGATCATCGAAGACCTCGACCTGCTTCGGCCGATCTATGCGCGCACCGCCACCTACGGCCACTTCGGTCGCGAACTCCCCGAGTTCACCTGGGAGCGCCTCGACCGGGTCGAGGAGCTCCGCGCCGCCGCGGGTCTGTAGGGGCGTCATGAGAGACGCGCCGTGAGCACGCCCGGCGTGGTTGCCGCGGCGGAAGAACCCACCCCGCCGTCGCAAGAATCCGGGAGCCCGGTGCTCGTGGCACGGGTGATGCTGGAGTCCCCGCTGCCGCAGTTGGACCGGTTGTTCGACTATCGTGTGCCGGCCGCGCTGGCACCGGATGCCCGGCCTGGTGTGCGGGTCAAAGTGCCGTTGCGCTCGGCCGGGCGGACGGCGCGAGGCTACATCGTCGACCTGGTCGAACCCGGCCGGGACGCGGGCCCGGGGGAGTTCGGCGGGTCGCTCAGCGAGCTCGAGGAGATCGTGTCGCCACTGCCCGTGCTCACCCCGGAGGTGTGGGCGCTCGCACGTCGCCTCGCCGATCGGGCCGCCGGCAGCGCCTGCGACATCGTGCGACTGGCCATCCCGCCGCGCTTCGTGCGGGTGGAGAAAGCGTTTCTGGCGCGGCAGGGGGCTGTGCGCGCCTCGTCGCCGCTCGCCGGCGCATCCGTCGTCGACCCGCCCGTCCTCACCGGGTACACGGCCGCCGACGCGGCCCACCTGGCCGAGTCGGGAGCCCGGGCGGCGATCGACGCGATCGCGACCGTCGTGCCCGTGCGCACCGCCGACGACACCGCGCACACGGTCGGCCATTGGGCGCTCACCGTGGCCGAACTCGCGGCGGCGGTGTTCCGCGGCGGCGAATCGGTGATCGTCGCCGTGCCCGACTACCGCGACCAGATCGCGCTCGAGCAGGCGCTCTCGCACGAGGGCGTCGGCAATGCCGTCGTGCCCCTCGACGCACGGCAGGCGCGGAGCGACCGGTACGCCCACTTCCTCACCGCCCTCGACGGCGCCCCGCACATCGTGGTGGGAAACCGGTCGAGCATCTACGCACCGGTGGCACGGCTCGGCCTCGTCGTGGTGTGGGACGAGGGGGATTCCCTGCAGAGCGAACCGCACGCGCCGTACGTGCACGTGCGCGATGCCGCATTGGTGCGACAGGAGCAGTCGGGTTGCCGTCTCGTGTTCATCGCGCACTCGCGCAGCACCGAGGTCGAGCGGCTCGTGGAGATCGGCTTCCTGCACCAGGTGTTCCCGGCCCCGCGCTACCTCCCGCGCGTGGTGCCGACGGCGGAGCAGGACGACGCGGATGCGCCGCAGAACGCCGCCCGCATTCCCTCCGCCGCGTGGCAGGTGGCCCGCGCGGCGCTGGAGTCGGGGCCGGTTCTGGTGCAGGTCGCACGCCCCGGGTACGCGCCCGTCCTGGCCTGCCAGACCTGCCACGCGCCCGCGGGCTGCACCGTGTGCGGCGGGCCGCTGCACGTCGCCCGCGCCGGTCAGCGCCCCTCCTGCACGCTCTGCGGCGCCATCGCCACGAACTGGGTCTGCTCGCACTGCCAGGGCACCACGTACCGTTTCGCGTCGATCGGGGCGGGACGCACGGCCGACGAACTCGGGCGTGCCTTCCCCGGCACGCGGGTGATCGTGTCCGACGGCGAGCGCACCGTGCTCACCGTGGACGACCGGCCCGCACTCGTGGTGGCGACCCGGGGCGCCGAACCGATCGCATCCGGCGGCTACCGTGCGGTACTCCTGCTCGACGGACCACGGATGCTCGCGCGGGAGTCGCTCCGGGTGGCGGAGGACTGCCTGCGCTGGTGGTCGAACGCGATCGCCCTCTCGGGCGCGCGCGC
>BADC01000896.1 GCA_000333435.1 Corynebacterium-like bacterium B27
CCAACACGCCCAAATCCTCCACCGCTGCCGCTTCGTCGAGCTTGTGCATGGTGGCGTTGGGCAGGCCGAATTCCACGGTGGGGGCGATTCTGCTGAGGAAGCGGGCGTCCGACGTGCCGCCGGTGGTCGAATAGGCCGCCTCCACCCCCGTCACGGCGCGGATGGCGTCCGATACCAAGGAGGACAGCGCGCCCGGCTCGGTGAGGAAGGCCTCGCCCGAGATCATCGCCTCGACGGTCGCGCGCGGTGCTTCTTCGGCCACGACGCGGCGGATTTCGGCTTCCAGCTGAGCGCCTTGCTGCTCGTCGTTGAAACGGATGTTGAGCCGCGCCTTCGCCGTGCCGGGGATGATGTTGGTGGCCCCGCTCGCCACCTCGATGTCGGTGACTTCGAGGTTGGAGGGCTGGAACCAGGCATTGCCGTCGTCGAGGTGCCAGCGCTGCAGCCGGTCGAGGATGCGGACCAGCCGCGTCACCGGATTGTCGGCGAGGTGGGGGTAGGCGACATGG
>BADC01000895.1 GCA_000333435.1 Corynebacterium-like bacterium B27
CCGTTTAGCACAATCGAGTAGTTCTACACGATTCGTGAAGCCTGACTACCGCGACGGACGGCTCTCGGCATTCTCGCGGCAACGCCGCTCGTAGACTGGGTATCGTGCCCGCCAGCCAGATCCACCT
>BADC01000894.1 GCA_000333435.1 Corynebacterium-like bacterium B27
CGGCTGGTTCCTGCAGCGCGACCGCATCCTCCGCATCGCCTCGCTCCGTTCGGGCATCACCGGTCCGTACCCGGTGACCGGCCGGGACCCGGCGAACCAGGTGCGCCGCGGTGCCGGAGCGTCGGCTCCGGCGGACGACGCGTCAGGGTCGTCCTCGGCCGACGCGTCAGGATCGTCCTCGGCCGGCGACGCCGGGTCGGACACCGACCGTCGGCGCTGATCGCGGCGGACCACGCACGGACCCGAGTGTCCGGATAGCGAAACCGCACGCCGCACGCGTGTGAGAGGGTCCGGCACCCGTCGGTACGATCGGCGGGTGCCGGACCCTTCTGTCTCCCCCACGCTCGACCTGCAGCTGACCTGGCGCGGCACCTTCGGCCGTGTCCGGGTCTTCCACGACCGTGTCGCTGCCGAGACCAGCTACGAGCGGGACGCCCTGACCGCCGTGCCCATGGACGCCGTGCGCGGCTGGCGGATCGAGCCGTGCGACTTCGACGCGGTGTGCGTCGAGTTCGTCACG
>BADC01000893.1 GCA_000333435.1 Corynebacterium-like bacterium B27
CGGTGAGCGGGTCGCCTCCGGTCGTGACTTCGACGAGAAGGGTGCCCTGAAGAGCAAGGCGATCGCGCTCGCCGAGCCCGCGGCCACCGCCCTGAAGGACGCGCTCGCGGCCGACGGCGTCGCCATCGCGGTCACCAACCTTGAGTCCAAGCCCTACACCCGCCGCCCCGCGGCGCCGTTCACCACGTCGACCCTGCAGCAGGAGGCGTCGCGCAAGCTCCGCTTCTCGGCGCGGCAGACGATGAGCGTGGCACAGTCGCTCTACGAGAACGGCTACATCACCTACATGCGCACCGACTCGCCCTCGCTCTCGCAGCAGGCGATCACCGCGGCGCGTGCGCAGGCCACGAAGCTCTACGGCGCCGACACCATCCCCGACAAGCCGCGGCTCTACAGCGGCAAGGGCAAGAACGCCCAGGAGGCGCACGAGGCGATCCGCCCCGCCGGCGAGGTATTCAAGACCCCCGCCGAGGTGTCGTCGGCGCTCCGTGGCAACGACTTCAAGCTCTACGAACTGATCTGGAAGCGCACGGTCGCCTCCCAGATGGCGGATGCGCGCGGGTCGACCGCCTCGGTCACCATCAGCGCCGGGCCGGTGACCGTGCCCGAGCTGGGCGGCCAGACGACGGCGGAGTTCTCCGCATCCGGAACCGTCATCACCTTCCGTGGCTTCCTGCACGCCTACGAGGAGGGCCGCGACGAGGAGCGCAACGCCTCCAGCGAGCAGGCGGATGCGAAGCTTCCGCCGCTCAAGGAAGGTCAGGTGCTGGCCGCCGTCGCGATCGACGCCGCCGGCCACGACACCACGCCGCCGCCGCGTTACACCGAGGCCAGCCTGGTGAAGGCGCTCGACGAGCTCGGCATCGGCCGGCCGTCGACCTACGCGAGCATCATCTCCACCATCATCGATCGCGGCTACGTCACCCCCCGCGGCCAGGCTCTCGTGCCGAGCTGGACGGCGTTCTCGGTCGTGCGCCTGCTCGAGGACTTCTTCTCGGACCTCGTCGACTACGACTTCACCGCCGCGCTCGAGGCCGATCTCGACAAGATCGCCGACGGCGAAGAAGACCGCGTCGACTGGCTGAACGGCTTCTACTTCGGCAGCGACGGCCACCCCGGCCTCCGCAATGTCATCGACAACCTCGGCGACATCGATGCCCGTGCCGTGAACTCGGTGGCGATCACCGACGACATCACCCTGCGCATCGGCAAGTACGGCCCTTACCTCGAGGTGCTCGACCCGTCGGGCGACCTCGATGCGCCGCCCCGCCGCGTGAACCTCCCGCAGGACCTCGCGCCCGACGAGCTCACGCCCGAGAAGGCCCGCGAACTCGTCGACGCACCGGTCGTGACCGACCGCGTCATCGGCATCAACCCGGAGAACGGCAAAGAGATCGTGGCGAAGGACGGCCGCTTCGGCCCGTACGTCACCGAGCTCGACCCGGTCGTGCCCGAGAGCGCGCCCGCCGCGGCGCAGACGGATGCGTCCGCTGCTGCACCCGACGCCGGCACCACCAAGAAGGCTCCGGCGAAGAAAGCGGCGGCGAAGAAGTCGGCCGCCGCGGTGAAGCCCCGCACCGCGTCCCTGTTCAAGTCGATGGATCTTGCGACCATCGACCTCGACACGGCCCTGCGCCTGCTCAACCTGCCCCGCACGGTGGGTGAAGACCCGGAGACCGGCGAGCCGATCACCGCCCAGGGCGGCAAGTTCGGCCCCTACCTCAAGAAGGGCACCGACACCCGGTCGCTCGAGAACGAAGACCTCATCTTCGAGATCGACCTGCCCGGCGCCCTCGAGCTCTTCGCCCAGCCGAAGTACGGCGCGCGCCGGGCATCCTCGGCGCTGAAGGAGTTCGACGCCGACCCGGTGAGCGGCAAGCCGATCAAGGTGAAGGACGGCCGGTTCGGCCCGTACGTCACCGACGGGGTGACCAACGCCACCATCCCGCGCGGCGAGACGGTCGAGGAGATCGACTTCGACCGTGCCGTGCAGTTGCTGGCCGACAAGCGTGCCAAGGGGCCGGCGAAGCCCCGCGCCGGTGCCGCGAAGAAGCCCGCTGCCCGCAAAGCGCCCGCACGGAAGGCCACCCCGAAGAAGTGACCGGCGTGTTCATCACGCTGGAAGGCGGAGACGGCTCCGGCAAGTCGACCCAGGCCGAGTTGCTCGAAGCGTGGCTCACCGAGCGCGGCAGCACGGTGGTGCGCACCCGCGAACCCGGCGGAACGGAGTTCGGCGTGGAGGTGCGGGAGATCGTGCTGCACAGCCGCGGCCACATCTCGCCGCGCGCCGAGGCCTTGCTCTACGCCGCCGATAGGGCGCAGCACATCGCCACGAAGGTGCGTCCGGCCCTCGAGCGCGGCGAGGTGGTCGTGCAGGACCGCTACCTCGACTCCTCCGTCGCCTACCAGGGGGCAGGGCGCGTGCTCGACGCGACCGAGGTGCGCCAGCTCTCCCTCTGGGCGGCCGAAGGTCTGCTGCCCGACGTCACGATCCTGCTCGACCTCGACGAAGACGTCGCGCGAGCCCGACTCGACGGCGCGAACAAGCGCTTCGACCGCCTCGAGGCCGAGAAGGGCGAGTTCCACGCCCGCGTGCGGGCAGCGTTCCTCGAGCTCGCCGAGGCGGAGCCCGAACGTTTCCTCGTGGTCGACGCGGCGCGACCGGCCGCGGAGATCGCCGAGGTCATCCGCGCCAGGGTCGAAGAGCTCCTTGTCAGACGCTCCCAGTAGATTGACATCATGACCGTCTGGGACGACCTCACGGGCCAAGCGGCCGCCATCGAGGTGTTCCGTGCCGCCGCGGAGAGCTCCGCGGCACCCACGACGAGCGCCGTGCCCGCGGCCACGGGCGATGCCGGGCAGGTAGCCGCCGCGCCCGACTCGATGACGCATTCCTGGCTCATCACCGGCCCGCCCGGCTCGGGCCGCTCCAATCTCGCCTACGCCTTCGCGTCGGCGCTGCTGTGTCGCGACGGCGGATGCGGTCACTGCGCCGACTGCCGCCAGGTCGCCGCCCGCACGCACCCCGACCTGGCCATCCTCGCCACCGACCGCGTGGTCATCACCATCGACGAGGTGCGTCGCCTGGTCTCGGCCTCGCAGTTCTCGCCGAGCGTCGCGCGCTACCGGGTGGTCGTGATCGAAGACGCCGACCGGATGGCGGAGCGCACCTCGAACGTGCTGCTCAAGGCGCTCGAAGAGCCGCCCGAGCGCACCGTCTGGATTCTCTGCGCCCCCAGCGAAGCCGACCTCCTGCCCACGATCCGGTCGCGCGTGCGCTCGGTACGGCTGCGCGTGCCGTCGACGAGCGACGTCGCCGCCCTGCTCGTCAAACGGGACGGTGTCGACGCCGAGACCGCCGAGCGTGCCGCCCGGGAGTCGCAGAGCCACATCGGCATGGCGCACCGCCTCGCCACGAATGACGAGGCGCGGGCCCGCCGCGCCGACACCATCGAACTCGCCCTCTCCGTCACCACGGTCGGCGACGCCGTGCGCGGCGCCGCGACCCTGCTCGAGATCGCCGGGGCCGACGCCCAGGCCATCACCGAAGAACGCGACGCCGAGGAGCGTGCCGCCGCCCTGCGGTCGCTCGGTGTCGAGCCGGGTCAAGCCATCCCGCCCGCCCTGCGCTCGCAGATCAAGGCGCTCGAAGACGACCAGAAGCGCCGGGCCACCCGGAGCCTGCGCGACGGCATCGACCGCATCCTCACCGACCTGCTCTCGCTCTACCGCGACATCGTGCTGCTGCAGCTGGGCGCGCGGGTCGAGCTCGTCAACGAGGCGATCTCGGCCGAGGTGCGCCGGCGCGCGGAGGATAACGATTCGTCATCGACCCTCGCCGCGATGGACGCGATCGCCGACGCACGACGCAGGATTGCCGCTAACGTGGCTCCGGCCCTCGCGCTCGAAGCCATGCTGATCACGCTCGCCGAGGCGGGCCGCTCCGCATCACGAAAGGTTGCCCCGTGAGCCGACCACCCCGCATCCGCCTCCGAACGCACGCCCGCCGCGGGCTGGCCGTGCTCAGCGTCGTCACGGCCGCGGTTCTCGCCCTCTCCGGGTGCGCCACCTGGTTCACCGGGCCGTACAACGGCTTCTCCGGGCAGACGACGGCCGCGCCCGAGACCTCGTCGCCCACCGGGGAGGATGTGCCGGCCGGCCTCGAGAAGTTCTACGGTCAGGTGCTCGACTGGGAGTCGTGCGGCAACGGCTTCCTCTGCGCCACCGCGACCGCCCCGCTCGACTGGTCGAACCCCGGCGGCGACACGATCTCGCTGGCGCTCATCAAGAAGCCGGCCTCGGGCGGCACCAAGCTCGGCAGCCTGTTCGTGAACCCGGGCGGCCCCGGTGGCTCCGCCTTCGACTTCGTGCAGCAGTCGGCCGACTTCGCCGCGCATCCGTCGTTGCAGCAGAGCTACGACCTCATCGGGTACGACCCGCGCGGCACCGGGCACTCGGATGCGGTGCACTGCCTCACCGACAAGGAGCGCGACGCCTACCTCTACGACATCATCCCCGGTGAGCGCGGCTCGCAGGAGTGGATCGCCGCGTACACCGCCGCGGCCAAGGACTTCGCCGACAAGTGCGCCCAGAACACCGGGCCGCTGCTCGAGTTCATCGACACCGACAGCACGACCCGCGACCTCGACATGCTGCGCGCCGTGGTCGGCGACCAGAAGCTCAACTACCTCGGCTATTCGTACGGCACCTTCCTCGGCGCCGAGTACGCCGGCAACTTCCCCGAGAAGGTCGGCCGCATGGTGCTCGACGGGGCGGAAGACCCGACCTCGAGCGGCTTCGACATCACCATCTCCCAGGCCGCCGGCTTCGAGAACGCGCTGAAGTCGTACCTGCAGGCGTGCGTCAGCGGCTCGGACTGCTGGTTCGACGGCACCGCCGACCAGGCGCTCGCCAAGGTGCAGCAGCTGCTGGCCCAGGTGGAGAAGAGTCCGCTGCGTTCGAGCGACGGCCGCGAGCTCGGCGCCTCCAACCTGCTGACGGCCATCTTCTACCCGCTGTACAGCCAGGAGAACTGGCCGTACCTCGACCAGCTGTTCAGCTCGGTCGAAGACGGTCAGGCCGATTTCGCGTTCCAGCTGGCGGATGCCTACAACAGCCGCAACCCCGACGGCAGCTACGCCGACAACCTGATCGAATCGTTCAACGCCATCTCCTGCGCCGACTACCCGGCGGTCACCGACCCCGCGGTCATCGCCCAGCAGAACGACGAGCTCATCAAGGCGTCGCCGACCGTGGGCCCGTACTGGACCTACGGTGACATCACCTGCGCGCAGTGGCCCTACCCGAGCCGCCGGGTGCCGGCGCCGGTCACCGCGGCAGGGTCGGCGCCCATTCTCGTCGTCGGCACCACGGGCGACCCGGCCACCCCGTACAAGTGGGCCGAGGCGCTCGCGTCGCAGCTCGAGAACGGGCACCTCGTGACCTTCCAGGGCGAGGGGCACACCGCCTACAACTCCTCCCGCTGCGTGGCGGATGCGGTGGATGCCTACTTCCTCGACGGAACAGTGCCCGCGAGCGACCCGAACTGCGACAATTGATGCATGAGCATCGATAACCGGTCGAGGCCGCACACCGAAGAGATCGGCCTGCGCGAGCGGAAGCGGAGGGCGACGCGCCGCGCCATCCAGGTGGCCGTGCTGAGGCTCACCGCCGAACGCGGCCTCGACCAGGTGACCGTCGAGGGCATCTCCAACGACGCCGGGGTGTCGCCGCGCACCTTCTTCAACTACTTCCCCTCGAAGGAGGCCTCGCTCGCGGGCGACGCGCCGTTCGCGCTCACCGACGACGTGGCGGAGGATTTCGAGAATGCCGGCCCCGACGGTGATCCGCTCGAAGACCTGATGGTCATCATGGCCGCACAAGCGGCCGAAGACGGCGGCGTCGACCCCGAGCTGCACGAGCTGCGTCGCGCGCTGATGACCCAGTACCCGCAGCTGTTCGCGCTCAAGGTCGACCGCATGCGGGAGTTCGAGGCGGAGGTCTGCGCATCCGTCGCCCGCCGGCTCGAGAACGATGCGGTCAAGCGCGGCGACCCCGTCGATCCCGCCGACGTGGCCGAACGGTCGCGCATGATCGGTCTGCTCTCGCTCACGCTGGCGCGAGCGGCCTGGGTGAGCTGGGCCGAGCATCCCGACACCGCCTCGTTGCCCGAGCTCGTGATGCGGTCGTACGAGCGGATGCGCGAGGTCGCCGGGGTGCGCGAGCGCGTCTGAGCTGTCCGCGAAGCCCACGCGGATCGGCTATGCTTTGTTGCTGTGCCGCGCGCGATTCGTGCCGGCCAGGCCGCCTTAGCTCAGTCGGCAGAGCGATTCACTCGTAATGAATAGGTCCCGGGTTCGATTCCCGGAGGCGGCCCTCGCATGAGACCAGAAGCCCGGAATCCCCGGGCTTCTGTCGTCTCAGGCGCCGATCGAGAGGAAGAGTCGATGTCGCAGCCTGTTCGTTGGGGAATCCTGGGCACCGGGTGGATCGCCGAGACCTTCGTGACCGATCTGCTCGCGGTGGGCCTCACCGTCAGCGCCGTGGGCTCGCGCAGCCAGGAGTCGGCGGATGCGTTCGCCCAGCGCTTCGGCATTCCCCGGGCCCACGCGAGTTACGAGGCGCTGGCCGCCGACCCCGAGGTCGACGCGATCTACATCGCCACCCCGCACCCGCTGCACGCCGAGAACGCCCTGCTCGCCATCGGCGCCGGCAAGCACGTGCTGGTCGAGAAGCCGTTCACGCTGAACGGCGACGAGGCGCAGCGGGTGGCTGACGCCGCCGCCGAGGCCGGCGTCGCCGTGCTCGAGGCGATGTGGACCCGCTTCCTGCCCCACATGGCGCGCCTGCGCGAGATCATCGCCGCCGGCACCCTGGGCGATGTGCGCACGGTCATCGCCGACCACGACCAGAAGCTCCCCGCCGACCCGAAGCACCGCATCAACAACCCCGACCTCGGCGGCGGCTCGATGCTCGACCTCGCCGTCTACCCGATCTCGTTCGCGGTCGATCTGCTCGGTGTGCCGACGACGGTCATCGCCAACGCGACCATGACCGAGACCGGCGTCGACCGTCAGACCGCCCTCATCTTCGAGCACGAGGGCGGCCGCCAGTCGATGTCGCACAGCGCCCTCGACGCTCCCGGGCCGGTGAAGGCCGCGGTGATCGGCACCGATGGCTGGGTCGAGATCGACCGCTGGTGGTACAACCCGACGAGCTTCACCGTGTACGACGCGGCCGGCACCGTGGTCGAACGCTTCGAGCAGGAAGTCACCTCGCGCGGAATGCAGTTCCAGGCCTTCGAGCTCGAGCGCCTGATCGGCGCGGGCGAGACGGAGAGCCCCCTGCTGCCGCTTGCCGAGACGGTGGCCATCATGCGCACGATGGACGAGGCGCGCCGCCAGATCGGGCTCCGCTACCCCGGCGAGTGACGGGGCGCCACCCGGCGGGTACCATGGCTGAGGTGTCTGGAGCAGGGGTGTCGACCGGCGGTCTCTGGGCCCGCGTGCGCCGTCATCCGCGCGCCTGGGCGGCCGCTGCGGGTGCCGCAGCGGTGCTCGTACTCGGCGGCGGGGCGTTCGCCGCGGGCGCCGCCATCGCCTCGACCGGCCAGGAGCCTGCGCCCATAGCTGCCGCGACGAGGGTCGCAGGCACCCCCACC
>BADC01000892.1 GCA_000333435.1 Corynebacterium-like bacterium B27
GGCTCGAGGTGACGCTGGGGGAGCGGATCACCTCGGTGACGGCGGTGCTGCGGGGCGGGCATCCGGGTGACACGGTGTTGTTGCGCTCGGACATGGACGGACTGCCGATTCGGGAGCGCAGCGGTCTGTCGTGGGCGTCGACGAACGGGGCGATGCACGCGTGCGGGCACGATCTGCACATGAGCGGGCTGGTCGGGGCGGCGCGGCTCCTGGCCGAGAGTCGGGAGAGTCTGCACGGGGATGTGGTGTTCGTGTTCCAGCCGGGGGAGGAGGGGCACGGCGGGGGGCGCATCATGGTGGAGGACGGGGTGCTGGCGGCGAGTGGTCGTGCGCCGGTGGCGTGTTTCGCGATTCATGTGCTGCCGAGTGGGCCGGCGGGGGTGTTCCGCACGAAGCCGGGCCCGGTCATGGCCGGCATGAACGAGTTGCGGGTGACGGTGCGGGGCATCGGCGGCCATGCGTCGGCGCCGCACGAGCTGCGCGACCCGGTGCCGGTGATCGCGGAGATCACGTTGGCGTTGCAGACCCTGGTGACGCGGCGGTTCGATGTGGCCGACCCGGTGGTGGTGACGGTGACGCAGCTGTCGTCGGCGTCGCACACCCTCGGCCACGGTGCGCCCGCACAGTTCGGCCACCAGCTGGAGGCCGAAGTCGATGCCCGCCGTCACACCGCCGCCGGTGATGTGATCGCGGTCGACGCACACCCGCGAGCGCACCGGTGTCGCGCCGAACTGCTCGAGGAACTCGAGGGCGCTCCAGTGCGTCGTCGCGCGGTACCCGTCGAGCAACCCGGCCGCGCCGAGCAGCAGCGCGCCGGTGCACACCGACGTGACGTACCGCGCGCCCTCCGCCTGCCGGCGCAGGAAGGTCAGCAGCTCCGCATCCTCGAGCACGAGGTTGACGCCCTGGCCGCCGGGCACGCAGATCACGTCGAGCTGCGGGCAGGCGTCGAACGTGACGGTAGGAAGAAGCGCGAGCACCGTGTCGGTCGGCACGGGGCCGAGGTTGGCGGCCACGAGGTGCACCTCCACCCTCGGCACAGCCGAGAACACCTGCAGCGGCCCGGTCAGGTCCAGCTGCGTCACCCCCGGGAAGAGCACGAACCCGATCCGCACCACGTCACCCACCGCATCCACCTCTCGTCGCCCGATC
>BADC01000891.1 GCA_000333435.1 Corynebacterium-like bacterium B27
GGGCTGAGATGACGAAGCTCGCCCCCGCCCCCTCGGCCGAGCGCCGGGTCGGTGAGCGGCTGACCGACGAGACCACCCTCTCGCCGGTGCAGCGGCTCCAGCGCCTGATGCACTCGCACGCCCTGATCGGCCCGTTCGTGGTGCTCGTGCTCGCCTGCATCGGCTTCTCGATCTGGGTGGGCCCGAAGTTCTTCGGCCCGCGCAACCTGTCGCTGCTGCTGCAGCAGGTGCAGATCATCGGCATCATCGGCATCGCGCAGACGCTGATCATCCTCACCGGCGGCATCGACCTCTCGGTGGCGGCCATCATGGTCTTCACCTCGGTGGCGGCCGGCACGGCGGCGTTCTCGCTCGGCGTGCCACCGCTCCTGGCGCTCCTCCTCGCGCTCCTGGTGGGCGCGGCCTGCGGGGCCCTGAACGGGCTGCTCGTCACCCGGTTCCGCATCCCGCCGTTCATCGCCACGCTCGGCACGCTCAGCATCTTCACCGCCCTCAACCTGCAGATCTCCGGCAGCCAGACCATCCGCGCCGCCGACGTACCGGCGCTGCTGCTCTGGCCCGGCGAGACCTTCAGCCTGTTCGGCACCCCCGTCACCTTCGGCTCGGTGCTCGTCATCGCCGCGTTCCTCGTGGCGGCCTACATCCTGAAGCGCACCTCCTTCGGCGAGCACGTCTACGCGGTCGGCGACAACCGGGAGGGCGCGCGCCTCAGCGGCATCCACACCGACCGGGTGCTGATGGGCGTCTACATCGCGGCCGGTGTCATCTGCGCGATCGGCGGCTGGCTGCTGATCGGCCGGGTCGGCTCGGTGAGCCCGTTCTCGGGCGCCGACATCAACCTCGCCAGCATCACCGCGGTCGTCATCGGGGGCACCAGCCTGTTCGGCGGGCGCGGCAACGTGCTCGGCACCCTGCTCGGCGCCCTCATCGTGGGCGTGTTCTCGAACGGGCTCACGCTCGCCGGCGTCGACGTGCTCTGGCAGGTCTTCACCACCGGCGTGCTGGTGATCGTCGCCGTCGGCGTCGACCAGTGGACGAGGCGGGTGGCCGGATG
>BADC01000890.1 GCA_000333435.1 Corynebacterium-like bacterium B27
ACCTCGCCGACCCGGCGCCGCTCCTGGCGGAGTTCGAGGCGCTCGACATCGAGATCGTCACGCTGTCGCGCGAGCGGGTGCCGATCGAGGAACTCACCGACCTGCTCGTGGGGCACACCACCGTCACGGTGGGGCACTCCGGTGTCGGCAAGTCGACTCTCGTCAACACCTTGGTGCCGGGCGCCGACCGGGCGACCGGTGTGGTGAACACGGTCACCGGACGCGGCCGGCACACCTCATCGTCGACCATCTGCCTGCGCCTGCGTGCAGCCGACGGCCGCACCGGCTGGATCATCGACACACCGGGCGTGCGTTCGTTCGGCCTCGGGCACGTCGATCCGGCGAACATCCTCAAGTCGTTCGCGGCCACCGCTCGCGTGCCGGCCGGAGACCCGCCGGACGGCATCCCGCTCACCGAGGCGCACGACTGGGAGATCATCGACCGCGTCGAAGCGGGTGAGCTCGGTGAGAGCGGCAAGGCGCGCATCGAGTCCCTCCGCAAGCTGCTCGACGGCACGGCCTGAGCGGCGCCCCGCTAGCCTGGACGGGTGACTTCGAACGACTCCGCCTCCCCCGCCACCGCGCCTCGTGACGCGGCGCCCGTTCCCGCCGACGACCTCGCGCTGGCGCTGCGCCTGGCCGACCGCGCCGATGCCATCTCGCGCGAGCGCTTCCGCGCCACCGACCTCACCGTCACGGCGAAACCCGACCGCACGCCGGTGACGGATGCCGACCGCGCCGTCGAGCAGGCAATCCGCGCCGAGCTCGCCGCGGCCCGCCCGGCCGACGCCATCCTCGGCGAGGAGTTCGGGACGGCCGGTGCCTCCAGCCGGCAGTGGATCCTCGACCCGATCGACGGTACCGCCAACTTCATGCGCGGGGTACCGGTCTGGGCCACACTCATCGCCCTGGCCGTCGACGGCGTGCCGACCGTCGGAGTGGTCAGCGCTCCCGCCCTCGGCCGTCGCTGGTGGGCGGCCACCGGTCTCGGCGCGTTCACGACGGATGCACTCGACGAACGCACCGGCGGCCCGCGCGCCATCCGCGTGTCCGGCATCGGCGCGCTGGCGGATGCCTCGCTCAGCTACAACAGCCTCAAGGGCTGGGACGAAGCCGGCCGCCTCCCCGATCTCGTCGCGCTCAGCCGAGCGGTCTGGCGTACGCGCGCGTACGGGGAGATGTGGTCGTACATGATGGTGGCGGAGGGGCAGCTCGAAATCGCCGCGGAGTTCGACCTCCAGCCCTACGACATGGCCGCACTGGTGCCGATCGTGCAGGAAGCCGGCGGGCGGTTCACGTCGGCCGACGGCACAGCGGGGCCGTGGAGCAACAGCGCCCTCGCGACCAACGGTCTCCTGCACGAGCAGGTGCTCAGCCTGATCGGGTCGCCGAACCAGCCGAATTGACCCCTCGACCGAGTGCCCCCCATAATGGTCACTCGGGGGCGTTCACAGGCTCCTCACAGGCGGAAACACCACTCACCTACGGAGACCTCATGGCGACTTCTTCCCACCGACTCGGCACATCGACCAAGCTGGGGCTCGCGGTTGCGGCCGTTCTCGCGGCGGGACTCACGCTCTCGGGCTGCACCGCCCTCTTCCCGAGTTCTGCGCCGCCGGCCACCGACTCGCAGACCGGCGAGGAGATCGAGCAGACCGACACCGACGTCTTCACCCTTTCGGTGGGGCAGTGCCTGAACGACACCGACGGCACCGAGGTCAGCGAGGTGCCGATCGTCGACTGCGCCGACGAGCACGACTTCGAGGTCTACGACGAATTCGAACTCACCGGCGACGAGTTCCCGGGCGACGACGCGATCGACGAGCAGGCCGATGCCCAGTGCCTTGCGCTGTTCCAGCCCTTCGTCGGCGTCTCGTACGACGACTCGATGTACGGCTACACCTACTTCACCCCCACCGAGGGATCGTGGACCGACGGCGACGACCGTCTCGTCTCCTGCCTCATCGGCGACCCCGAGGGCAAGGTCGTCGGCTCGCTGCAGGGCGTGGGCAAGTAACCGCTGACACTGCTGCGGAGCGTGCGCATCAGAACGTCACCGCAAAACTGCCCATGACGTGCTCGATCGCCGGCAGATCGGCTGGGTTGGCGATGGCGAGGGTCACGACCACGACGTAGCTCTGGTCTTCGGGGTAGGCCACCACCATGACGTAGTCGCTCTGCCCGCCGCAGTGCGAGTAGTACTGGTACTGACCCTCGTACACGCCGTCGGAGTAGGTGTCGGCGCTCGTGGGTGTGCACTGCGCGGTGAGATCGGTGAAGTAGCCGAAGATCGCGTCCGGCGTGAGATCGGGCGCCATCTCGGCCGCCGAAACCGTGACGCCGGATGTGCCCCAGGACTCGGCGAGCTGCTGCAGGCTGGTGCTCGCCCGCACGTCGAGGAACTGGTGGCCGCCGATGCCCTGGAAGGCAGCGCCGTCGACATCGGTCCAGTCGGCCGGCACCTCGACGCTCAGCACGCCGGAGTCGTCGGTGATGGTGGTGTACTCCCGATCATCCGTCGCACCGCCCGACTGCTGGCCGAGGCCGGGCACGGTCACCGCCGAGAGCTCCTTGCCGTTGAACTGACCCCGGTAGAAGGTGTCGTCCGACGGGCGGTAGACGTCGACATCGATCGTGCCGCCCGTCCCCTGCGTCTTGATCACGTCGCAGTACTCCTCGAGCGATCCGGACTGGGCGAGGGTGGTGCCCGACATCCGTAGCAGCACGTCGCCGGGCAGCACGCCCGCGGCATCGGCCGGGGAGCCCGCCTTCACCGAGCTGACCCAGACGCCCAGCGGCGTTCCGTCGTCGCCCACCGGCAGGGCCTGGGCGTTCACGCCGAGGCTCTGCACGTCTTCGCCGTCGATGAGCTTCTGCACCACCTTCTGGGCCTCGTCGCGGTGGATGGCGAAGTTGGAGTCGAGTTCGGCCACGCTGGCGTAGTTGACGCCGACGACCTGCCCCTGCGCGTTCACCAGCGGGCCCCCGGAGTTGCCCGGCCGGATCTTGGCGTCGTGCTCGATGATGTGATCGATCGATGCCCACGCCGTCTGGCCGCCGGTGTCGTTCTTCGAGACGATGCCTTTGGTGAGCGTGAAGTCGGGGTCGCCGAGCGGGAAGCCCGCGGCGTAGACCTCTTCACCGGTCGTGATGTCGCCCTTCTGCCAACCCAGGAACGGGAAGCCCGGTCCGTCGACCTTGATCACGGCGAGGTCGAGACACTCCGACGAGCCAAGGATCTCGGCGCCGTACTCCTCGTCTCCCCCGCCCACGTGCACCTTCGTGGTGCCGGCGCCCGCCACGACGTGGTTGTTGGTGAGGGCGAGACCGTCGGCCGAGATGAAGAAGCCCGAGCCGAGGCCGGCCTGCTCGGCGGTCTGACCGTTCTCGGGATCGGCGAAGGTGCCCTCGGACTCGATCTGGATGGTGGCCGACTGCACGCCGTTGAAGTCGACGGCGCCACCCGCCCCGCCACTGCCGGTGCAGCCGGCCAGCGTCGAGACCGCGACGGCCGCGGTCAGTCCGGCAGCGACACGCCGCGGGATGAAGCGGCGGAAGGGTGGACGGGTGCGAATGGATCGGCTCATGGTCTCTCCTCAGACGGGTGGTTAGTGAGCAGTGCTCAGCTACCGACCAGTCTACCCAGAGACGAGTATTTGTCAGCCTTGGTGGTGAAGGGTCCCGATCTGTGCGCCGGAGTCGTCGACCACCACGGCCGTGTCGCCCTCGATCGTGAGGCCGACCGCCTTGGCGAGCCAGGTGTCGACACCCTCGCAGTACATCATGGTCGAGGCCAGACCGGACAGGACGATCGTGGTGCCGTCGCTGGCGCTCCAGGAGCCCATCAGGTTGTTGCAGCCGTCTTTGCCGGTGACCTTGCCATCGGTGAAGGTGAGGAACACCTCGGTGCCCTGCGGCGCATCCGCCGACCAGGTGCCGAGCACCCCGGCCGTCGACGGCGTGGCCGAGGCTCCATCCGCGGGCTCGGCGACGAGGGTGACCACGGGGGCGCCGTCGGCATCGGCCAGCACGAGCGACTCCCCGTCGAGGTAGGCCAGCGCGGCCTTCGAGAACATCCCCGGCAGGTCGGCGCCGTCGCAGCCGATGAGCGTGCTGAGGCCGGCGGTGACCGAGAGCGACCCGTCGGCCGCGACCGACCACGTCCCCTCCGTGCCGTTGCAGCCGTCGGAGCCCGTCCAGGTGCCGTCGGCGGCGACGTCGAGGCGGGGCTGCTTCGGCGAGTGGTAGCTCTCGCCGGTCACCCACACCCCCACCAGGTCGGTGGCGGTGGCCGGCTCGGTGCCGCCCGATCCGCTGCCCGACGCGGAGGGCGATGACGCTGCCCCGGAGGCGCAGGCGCTGAGCGCCACCACGGCAGCAAGCCCCAGCGCCGCCAGGCCGATCGCCCTCATCTGGTCGAGTCTCATCCCGCTCACATCCGTTCCCCGTGCTCGCCGGTCGTCGCCCGGCTCTCCTTCCACCGTAACAACGGGAGATAACGCCGAGGACACGGTCTCCCGGGAATCCCCTGACGCTTCGCGTGCGACGGCTCAGAGCTCCGCGAGCGGTACGGCCGGGTCGGCCAGGGCCGCCGGATCGACTCGCCGGCCGCGCCGGATGAGGGCCTGCACGTCGTCGTTGACGTCCCACACGTTCACGTTCATGCCCGCGACGACCCTGCCGTCGGCGAGCCAGAACGCGACGAACTCCCGCGCGGCCGGGTCGCCGCGGAAGACGACCTCGCCGCCCTGCGCCAATGGCACGTAGCCCGAGTACTCCATCCCCAGGTCGAACTGATCGCTGTAGAAGTAGGGGATCGCGTCGTGCACGGCGCCGAGGCCGAGCATCGACCGCGCGGCGACCGCTCCGCCCGCGAGGGCGTTCGCCCAGTGCTCACTGCGCAGGCGCAGGCCGACGAGCGGATGCATCGCGTCGGCGACGTCGCCGGCAGCGTAGATGTCGGGGTCGCTCGAGCGGAGGTGTTCATCGACGGCGATGCCCGTCGTGACCTCGAGCCCGGCCGACTCGGCGAGGTCGAGCCAGGGCTCCGCCCCGATGCCGAACGCCACGACGTCCGCGGGCAGAACCGTGCCGTCCGCGAGCTCCACGGCGGTGGCCGCGCCGCTCGCGCCGATGATCCGCGCGACCGCGCTGTGGGGGCGGATGCGGACGCCGTGGTCGGCGTGGAGCTGCGCGAACACACCGCCGACCTCCGCCCCGAGCGTCGACGCCAGGGGCACCGCGCCGCGATCCAGCACGGTCACGTCGTTGCCCAGAGTGCGTGCGGTCGCCGCCACCTCGAGCCCGATCCAGCCGGCACCCACCGTGACCACCCGGCGGCCACCGCCGGCCAGGCGCTCGTGCAGCGCCTCGGCGTCGTCGAGCGTGCGCACCACCTGCACCCCGTCGAGGCCGGCGCCGGGGAGGTCGGGCCGCCGGGGACGCGACCCGGTGGTGAGCAGCAGCTTGGCGTAGTGGACCTCGCTGCCGTCGTCGAGAGCCACGAGGTGGTCGATCGGATCGACGCTGAGCGCCCGCACGCCCCGCCTCAGCTCGATGCCGCGCTCGGCGTAGGAGTCGGCCGCGGCCACGAACACGCTGTCCCGATCGGCGGAACCGGCCAGGAACTCCTTCGACAGCGGCGGCCGGAGGTAGGGATGGTGCGGCTCGAGCCCCACGAGCACGATCCGCCCGGCGAACCCCTCCTCGCGAAGGGTGGTGGCGGCGGTCGCCCCGGCCAAGCCGGCCCCTACGATCACGAAGGTCTGGCTGGCATCCTCGGCACCCGGCACGGCGACTCCTTTCGGCGGCGACTCGATCAGCGTACGCTCCGCCGTATGCAGACGCGACGCACCCGGGCTTTCGTGGGCATCTCGGGGTGGCGGTACCGCGGCTGGCGAGGCGACTTCTACCCGCCGGGTCTCGCGCAGCGCCGCGAATTGGAGTACGCCGCCGGGCGGCTCGACTCGGGGAGATCAACGGCTCGTTCTACTCGCTCCAGCGGCC
>BADC01000889.1 GCA_000333435.1 Corynebacterium-like bacterium B27
CGTCGACCGAGAGGAAGGCGAGTGCCCGGGTGCCGTCGCGCGAGATCTCGAGCGAGGTGATGGCGGATGCGCCGTCCCAACTCGTGGGGATGGTGGTGCCCNNNNCNNCNCCNCCNNACACNGCCNCNNANGCCNGGCCNCCCNCCNNCNCCNCCCNNACNNANCCNANNGGGCCGACCGCCGGGTCGATCAGCCCGGCGCGCTGATCGAGCAGCGCGGGCGCGTCGCCGGCGCGCACCGCGTAGACCGGACCGTTGCCGGCTTTCACGGCGGCCGACACGGCCGTGGCCGAGTAGGCCGCGGACGCGGGGTCGAGCGACTCCACGCCGTCGCTGATGCCGCTGATCGGAGCGACGGATGTGCCGGCCACGTAGCCGAAGGAGCCGTCGCGCACAACCAGCGGCCGCGAATCGACCCGCGGTGCCGAATCGGGCACCGGCACGTTCGAGCCCGGGATGGGGACGATGTTCTGATCGACCGAGATCGCCACGTTCGAGGCCGAAGCCAGGTCGCTGAGGCTCGCGCGCAGCTGGTACTGCATCCGTTGCAGGTCGTTCGCGTCGGCCTGCAGCACGTTGCTGGAGAGTTCGACCTGGGTCTGCCCCGCGGTCGTGACCACCGCCGTCGCCGCGGTGCCGTCGGGGAACGCGGTCACCACGGCACCGTCGCCGAGCCACGCCGAGGGGCCCGCGAGCAGCGCCTTCACCACCCGGGTGCCCACCGCGGTCGACGACGGGAACCAGCGCAGATCCGGCACGAGGTAGGTGAAGGTGGGGTCGTAGAAGTAGAGCGCGTGCGAGCTGAACACCTGGTCGAAGAACAGGTCCTCGATCACGATGCCGTCGGCCAGCTGGTCGATGCGCCACTCCCCGTCGACCTGCTCGAAGCTGAAGGTGAGCGGCAGGGGCGCGCTCGACGTGCTCTCGGTGTAGGCGCCGTTCGAGTTGACGTCGGCCACCGGCGTCACGTTCATCTGCAACTCGGTGTCGCTGAGCGCGGCGGTGGGCCGGGGACCGGTGTCGATGATGGCGCCCTCGTTGGGCTTCCAGGAGTCGGCGGCCGACTTCGTGAGGTAGCGGCGCGCGATCTGGTAGTCGTCCTGCGGGCTCTTCGCGGCGAGGATGAAGCCGTTGAGGATCTCTTGCTGCTCGCCCCC
>BADC01000888.1 GCA_000333435.1 Corynebacterium-like bacterium B27
ACCCGGCTCCGGATGGGCTGAGCTAGGGTCGGTGACGTGGAAAGCGTGAGGAGGTCGCGATGAAGGCAGCTCCGAAGAATCCTGCTCGGCGCGCGAACCTGCGCGAGGTCGCGGCGCTCGCCGGCGTCTCGTTGTCGACGGCCTCACGCGTGCTGTCCGGCACCTACCCGATCTCCGGTGCCACGCGTGAGAAGGTCGTCGGCGCCATGCGCGAGCTCGGCTACTCCGAGTCCCGCGCGCGCCGGCGCGAGGCCACCCGCACCATCGGTGTGGTCGTGACCGACGTGCGGTCGTCGCTGGTGTCGGGCGTCACCGCCGGCATCGACGCCGCCGCCGCCGAGAACGGCCGCATCTGCATGATCTACCCGACCGAGGGCGACTTCGACCGCGAGCGCGACATCGTGCGCCTCGCCGCCCGCCAGCGCGAACTCGACGCCCTCGTCTTCGTCGGCGGCCGGCAGCTCGTCGACGACTACCCCGACCGGCTCGGCGACTACCTGACCATGCTCGGTGAGGTGGATGCCCGGCTGGTGCTCTGCGCGCGCCCCGGCGAGGCCGGCGCCGAGCTCGGCGCGCTGAGTGTCGGCTACGACAACGAGGGCGGCGCCTTCGCCGTCGCGAGCTACCTCGCGTCCAGGGGACACCGGCGCATCGCCTGGGTCGGCGGCTTCCGCAACCACTCGACCACCGAGGGCCGGGTGCTCGGCGTGCAGCGAGCGCTCGCAGCGCACGGCCTCGAACTCGAAGTGGCCTACCGGGAGTCGGTGCAGCCGAACAGCAGCCGCCGCATCCGCACGATCGATCAGACCTACGCGAACACGCGCCGGCTGCTCGAGGAGCACCCGGATGTGACGGGCATCGTCGCGAACAGCGACTTCCACGCCGTTGAGGTCGTGCGCGCGTTGCACGACGCGGGGGTCGACGTGCCGAACGACATCTCGGTGGTCGGCTACGACGACAACGAGGTGGCCGTGCAGATACGCCCGAACCTCACCACCGTGCACCTGCCGGTGTTCGATCTCGGCTGGGAGGCGGCGCGCCTGGCGGTCGAGAAGCCGCTCCCCGGCATGCCCGGTTCGGTCGTCGAACTGGGCACCCACGTGGTCGTGCGCGACTCCGTGGCTCCGCCCCGGGCGTAGTCCGCCCCTCCCCGACACCGCCCATCGCGGCACGCGCCATCGCGTGCCGCGATTTGGCGCGCCTGCGATCAGAAACACCGATTTGCGCTTTGTTTCTGTGGTTTGTTTCTGTAATGTCTCTAATGCGTTTCTACGCAGCGTTACCCATCGCAATCCCACTCGTGAGGACCCGATTCATGACACGACGGCGTGCTTTTTCCACCTTGGGCTGTCCCACCGCGGGAATCGACGAGATCGTGCGGCTGGCGGAGACATCGGGATGGAACGCGATCGAGCTGCGCTCCAGCACCGAGACAGCAGTGCACACGGGCATCGACCGGGCGCAGCGGGCGGACATCGCGTCGGCGCTCGGCAGCGTCGAACGCGTGTGCCTCGCGACGTACCTGACCCTCGACGGCCCCGACGCCGACGACGCGCAGGTGATCGCGGGTCTGCGCGCCGAAGCCGAGCTCGCCGGCGACTTGGGGTTCACGGCCATCCGGGTGTTCGCCGGCGGCGACGACGACACGGCGATCATCCGCCGGCTCCGCGCTGCCGCCGGCCACGCGGGCGTCGACATCTGGCTCGAGACCCACGACAGCCACCCCACCGGGCTGTCGGTGCCCCGGGTGCTCGACGCGGTCGACGACGAGCGCGTCGGCGCCATCTGGGACATCGCGCACCCCTGGGTGGCGGCGGAACCGGTCAGCACCACCGCGGCCCTCCTCGCCCCGTGGCTCCGCCATGTGCAGATCAAAGACGTCGGGAGCCGCCGTGACCCGCGGCCGGTGCTCCCGGGAACGGGCGCGCTGCCGCTGGAGGAGGTGCTGATCCAGCTCGACTCCCGCGGCTACGACGGCTACCTCAGCCTCGAGTGGGAACTGCGCTGGCACCCCGAACTCCCCCCGCTCACCGAGGCCCTGTCAGCCGCCGATGCGTGGCTGGCGGCCCATCCGCGGGCACCGCGCACGCCGGTGCGGAACGTCGAAGAGGCGCTGGCCGCCCTCACCCTCGACGAGAAGGTGGCCCTCGTGAGCGGGCGCGACTTCTGGACGAC
>BADC01000887.1 GCA_000333435.1 Corynebacterium-like bacterium B27
GGGCCCCGCCGATCATCACCGCGCCCGGATTCGCCGAGGTACTGCGTCGGGAAAGTCGTGAGGGGAGCATCCGCTGATGCGATTCGAGTTGAGCGAGGAGCAGGGCGAGCTGGTCGACATCCTCACCGATCTGCTGCAGGAGCGTTCCGGCAGCCCGGCGGTGCGCCAGGCGATGGAGTCGCCGGCGGGTTACGACGAGGAGCTCTGGCGCACCCTCGCCGAGGAGATCGGCGCGGCGTCGCTGGCGATCCCCGAGGAGTTCGGCGGCGCCGGGTTCACCCGGCTCGAGCAGTCGCTCGTGCTCGAGCGGCTGGGTGCGGCGCTCGCGCCGTCGCCCTACCTCGGGTCGGTGGCGATCGCCGCGGCCGCGGTGCTCGAGACCGGCGACGCGGCCGCCGCGGCGCGGCTGCTGCCCGCCGTCGCGTCGGGCGAGGCGATCGCCGCGCTGGCCTGGGCCGACCCGCACGGGCGGTGGGCGCCGGCGACGGTCGACGTGCGATACGACGCCGCCGCCGGAACGCTGACGGGCACGGTTCCGCTCGTGCTCGACGGTGCCGCGGCGTCACCGGTGCTCGCGATCGCGCAGGGGCCCGACGGGCCGGCACTCTTCGAAGTGACCGACCCGGGCGCGCTCACGCGCATCCGCAAGCCTGCGCTCGACCCGACGCTGCGGTTCGCGACGTACCGGTTCGACGCGGTGCCCGCCGCTCCGCTCGGCCTCGGCGCCGACGAGTCGTGGAGCGCGGTGTTCGACCGCGTGCGCGATCGCGCCCTCGTGGCGGTGTGCGCCGAGCAGATCGGGGTGGCCGAGCGCGGCCTCACGATGACGGTCGAGTACGCGAAGCAGCGGGTGCAGTTCGGCCGGCCGATCGGGTCGTTCCAGGCGCTCAAGCACCGCATGGCCGACATGCATGTGCGGCTCGAGACGGCGCGGAGCGCATCGCGCGCCGCCTCCTGGGCGAACGCCGTCGACGACCCGGCGCTGCCCGAGCTCGCGGCGGTCGCGAAGGCGTGGTGCGGCGA
This sequence comes from Corynebacterium-like bacterium B27, assembly GCA_000333435.1. Lineage (GTDB taxonomy): Bacteria > Actinomycetota > Actinomycetes > Actinomycetales > Microbacteriaceae > Herbiconiux. The sequence continues at coordinate 1,024 of BADC01000887.1, forward strand.
CGCGCTCGACCTCATCGCCGCCGAGACCGTGCAACTGCACGGCGGCATCGCCATCACGTGGGAGCACGATGCGCAGCTCGTGTTCAAACGCGCCCACGCCCTCGGCCAGCTCTTCGGCACCCCCGCCACGCACCGCGCCCGCCTCGCGAGCACCCTCGGGGTCTAGCGACGGCGCGCTACGGGCGCACGGCCGCGTGCTCCCGGTGGGACTCGATCGCTGCGCGGTAGATGGCGTGGGTGAACGCCGCCTCCTCGGGGCGGGCCGCGCCGAAGCGGTCGCCCAGCGCATCCGCCCGCTCGGCGAGGAACACGGCCCACATCTGCAGGATCGAGTCCGAGAACCCCGACTCGAAGTTGGGGCCGGTGACCGTCGGCCACACCGACTGGCTGCCCGCGTCGAGCTCGAACCACCCCTGTTCTTTGCCGATACCGGGCACCTGCTGCACCG
>BADC01000886.1 GCA_000333435.1 Corynebacterium-like bacterium B27
GGCGCCNCGCTGCCGTCGGCCAGCGGGGTGAGCCCGGCTGCGACCGCAGCCGCGCCCCCGCCGGTCGAACCGCCCGGGGAGCTGTCGAGATCCCAGGGGTTGCGGGTCGCGCCGTAGAGGTGATTGTCGGTGGTGCCGCGGTAGCCGTTCTCGGGCAGGTTGGTCTTGCCCATCAGGATGCCGCCGGCCGCGGCCAGCCGCCGGGTGACGACGGCGTCGTGGCCGGCACGGTGGCCGGCCATCGCAGCCATGGCCCCGGTGTGCGGCAACCCGGCGGCAGCGGTGCTCTCCTTGAGCGAGTAGGGCACGCCGGCGAGCGGGCCGACGTCCTCCCCCGCAGCGATCCGCCGGTCGAGGTCGTGCGCCCGCTGCCGCACGGCCGCCGGATCGACGTAGACGAAGGCGTTGAGCGCCGGGTTCAGACGTTCGATCCGCTCGAGGAAGTGCTCGGCGACATCGCTCGCCGCGAGCCGCCGGGCGCCGACCTCGCGCGCGATCTCGCCGGCGCTCAGCCAGGTGAGCTCGTCGGCCGCATCCGTCATCGTGCACCCACCGGGCCGGCCGAGAGCACCGCCATCGCAGCCTCAACGCCCGCACCGAGGTCGACATCGACCCCGAGATCGCGCAGCCCGCTGCCGAGAGCGGTGAGGCCCACGATCGGGTAGAGACCGGTGGCCGTCGGCCCCATGTGCGCGATGTGGATGATGTTGCCCGCCGACGACCCCGTCGACAGCATCACGCCGTACCGCTCACGGATGTGCGCGCTCAGCTCCGTGTGCACGATCCCGTCCGGCACCCGCACCGCGGTGATCGGGTTGCCCGAGATCTCGTCCGAGACCGGCCAGAGCTCCAGCCCCATCGCCCTCACACCGGCGCGCGTGACGGCAGCGGCGTGGGCGTGGCGGGCGATCGAGTTCTCGATCCCCTCCTCGAGCATCGCGTCGAGCGCGGCCTCGAGCCCCATCACATCCGTGACCGACGGCGTGAACGGGAAGGTGCCGTTCTCGAGCCAGGCGACCTTCCAGTCGATGAGGGAGAGGTAGGAGTACCGAGGTGCGTTCTCGTTCGAGAGGATGCGCTCCCACGCCGCCGGGCTCACCGAGGCCATCGTGATGCCCACCGGCCCGCCGAGGCACTTCTGCCCGCCCGAGATGCAGACGTCGAGCTCCCAGGCGTCGGCCTCGAAGGGGCTGCCGCCGATGGAGGACAGCGCGTCGACCAGGGTGAGCGCACCGTGACGCCGGGCGATCGGCCCGAGCCGGGAGCAGTCGGAGAGCGTGCCCGACGGCGTCTCCGAGTGCACGATCGTGACGAGCTCGATCTCGGGGTGCGCTGTCAGGTAGGCGTCGACGTCGTCGGGGTCGACCGCGCTGTCGTAGGCGACTTCGATCTCGTGCAGCACGCATCCGTAGCTCTCCAGCCACTGGCCCATGCCCTTGCCGTAGATGCCCTGCACCAGGTTGAGCACGTGCATGCCGGGGCGGGTGAGCGACCGCGCGGCGCCCTCGAGGCCGAGGATGCCCTCGCCCTGCAGGAGCAGCATGTCGTTCGTGGTGCGGAAGAAGGCCTGCGCCTTCTCGGTGGTGCGCCGGAAGGTCTCGATGAAGGTGGGGTCGAGGTGGTAGACGAGCTGCGAACCCAGTGCGTTCAGGGTGCGGGCGGATGCGGGCGTCGGGCCCGCCGTCAGGGTGAAGTCGGGGGCTTTCACACGGAATCCTCTCGGTCGAGCGCGGAATTCCTCTCACGATACAATCGAACTATCGCACGATGTAACAATTCGCCGACCGGTTTTACACGGTGTTCACATGGCGCCGGCCGAAACGACGACCTGATGCGGCAGGGTGTCGACGGCGGAGCCGATCCGGAGCGTGAACCGCCCGGGCTCCACCTGCCAGCCGCCATCCCAGTGCGCGAGTGCCCGCCGGGAGACGGGGATGCGGGCGACCTCCTCGCCTGCGCCCTCGCTCCGCACGACGGCCCACCCGACCAGCCAGCGCACCGGGCGCTCGATCGACGAATCAGGCCGCTCGGCGTAGACCTGCACCACGTGCTTGCCCGGCCGTGACCCGACGTTCGCCACCGGCACCTCGACGACCCAGCCGTCTGCATCCTCGGCCACCGTCGGCGTGCCGAGCTCCCAGGTGGTGTACCCGACGCCGGCGCCGAACGGGAAGGCAGGCGCCCGTGACTCGCGCAACCAGGCCCGGTAGCCGATGTGGATGCCCTCGTCGTAGCGCAGCACGCCGTCGCGGGGGGTGACGTCGAGCACCGGCACGTCGGCGAGCGTCGCCGGCCAGGTGGTGGGCAGCCGGCCGCCCGGCTCGGCGGTTCCGCGCAGCATGTCGCCGATTGCCGTGCCGTACTCCTGCCCGCCGAAGTACGTCACGAGAATGGCACCGACCTGCTCGCGCCAGGGCAGCAGCACGGGCGAACCGGAGTTGACCACGACGACCGTGCGCGGATTCGCCGCGGCGACCGCTCGCACCAGTTCGTCCTGTTCACCGGGCAGGTCGAGATCCTGCCGGTCGTACCCCTCCGACTCGACCTGCGCGTTCGTGCCGACGACCACGACGGCGACGTCGGCGCGCGCCGCGGCCTCGACCGCGCGCTGCCGGGCGATCTCCGGATGCGCGGTGTCCGCCTCGATCCCGACCGCGAGAGCGAGCGCGTCGGTGAGGGTGTCGTCCCGCGCGGGCTCGAAGACGACCCGCAGTTCGACCGTCGTGCCGGCGGTCAGCGCCGCGGGAGCCGACGCCGACGGCGGGCGAGAACAGTCGCGCGGCGACGTCGTTGCTCTCGGACCGCGTCTGCAGCACCGCGATCTCACGCCCGTCGACGAACACGGCGCCCGAACCCAGTCCGGCGAAGCCGAGCAGAGCGTCCCCCGACTCCTCCGGTGTGAACCGCGTCGTGAACTCGATCGTGTGCGTTGCGCCGATCGGTGCGTCGCCTCCGATGAAGACCAGCGCGCTCGCCCGGCGTTCCTCGGCGTGGAGCTCGGCGCCGGTGGCGTCGAGAAAGCGCACGTGCGCGCCCGGTTCGCCCGTGACGGGGTTCGTCATGGCCGCGAGCGGAAGCTCCGCGACACCCTGCGCCACGACCGCTCCCCGCTCGTACTCGATGCGTGCATCCGGGAACGCGGCGCGGATGCCCTCGAGCGGCGAGACCACCGACTCGGGAACCACCGTGGCGCTCCCCCCGCCCTGCGACCGCGCCTCCCGGGCGTTGTGGCCGATGACGGCGATCGTCGGCACCGACGGGTCGAGCGGGAGAAGGCCGTCGTTCCGCACGAGCACCGAGCCCTCGACGGCGGCCTCGCGGGCGAACGCGACCGCGTCCTCGTGGTCGACCGGGGCTGTGGCGAGGTCGGCGAAGCCGTCGAGCGCGCCGACGCGGGCGGCCAGCAGCAGGATGCGCCGCACCTTGCGGTCGATCGCGGACTCCGCCACCCGCCCCGCACGGACGGCCTCCAGCAGGGCATCACCCCAGGCACCGCGTGGCCCGGGCATGGCGAGATCCTGGGAGGCTCGCGCGGCGTCGACGCTCCGTACGGCCGTCCAGTCGCTGATCACGACGCCGTCGAACCCCCATTCGGAGTTGAGCGGCGTCTCCAGCAGCGCGTTCTCGGTCATGGTCACCCCGTCGACGGCGTTGTAGGCGCTCATCACGAGCCAGGCATGCGCCTCGGTCACCGCCTTCTCGAACGCCAGCAGGTACAGCTCGCGGAGGGTGCGCTCGGTCATCCGCACGTCGACACTCTGCCGGTCGGTCTCGGAATCGTTGGCGACGTAGTGCTTCGGGGTGCCGGCGACCCCGTTGCGCTGGAGGCCGGCCACGTAGGCGGCGGCGAGTTCGGCGGTGAGCACGGGGTCTTCGCTGAACGCCTCGAAGTGCCGCCCGCCGAGGGGTGAGCGGTGCAGGTTGATGGTGGGCCCGAGCACCACATCGACGCCCTTGCGCCGCGCCTCGACCGCACAGACCGCGCCGTACCGCGCGGCGATTCCCGGGTCCCACGAGGAGGACAGCGCGGTGGCGGAGGGCAGGTTGACCGACGGACTGCGTTCGTCCCACACCTCGCCGCGAACACCGCTCGGACCATCGGAGACGAGGATGCGCCGCAACCCGATCCGCTCGATCGGCCAGGTCGTCCAGAAATCGCGGCCGGTCAGCAGCCGGACCTTCTCCTCCAGCGTCAGTTCGGTCACCAGGGCGTCGATGCGCTCGGCCGTCGTGCGCGGGGGAGTTCGTTGCGGTGGAGTTCGTCGGGTGCGGTCAT
>BADC01000885.1 GCA_000333435.1 Corynebacterium-like bacterium B27
GACCACGCGGATGTCACGTACAAGCCGATCTCGGGCGACTACGAGATCGTGCCGGGCGTGTGGCTGTTCGAGACCCCGGGGCACACCGTGGGTCACTACTCGCTGCTCGTCGAGCTCCAGAACGAGAAGAGCATGCTGTTCTGCGGTGACGCCGGGTACACCCGCACCACCCTGGAGAAGGAGTGGATCGCCGGCTTCCACATCGACCCGACCGCATCCGTCGAGGCCATCCGCCGGCTCAACTACCTGGCGCGCACGAAGGACGCCGACATCTACCCCTCGCACGAGCAGGCCTCCTTCGCCGAGTGGAAGCTCGCGCCGGAGTTCTACGGCGGCAACTGAGCCGCACCACCCTCCCGTCACCCCAGACCCGACCCCGAAGCAGGAAGAGAGAACACCCCCATGGCCAAGACTGAACAGCGCGTCGCGCTCGTCACCGGGAGCGCCCAGGGCATCGGCGCCGCCATCGCTGAAGAGCTGGCCGCCGACGGCATGAAGGTCGTCGTCGCCGACGTCAACGCGGCGGGCGCCCAGGCGGTCGCCGACCGCATCGACGGCGTGGCGAAGACGCTCGATGTCAGCGACCCCGAGCGGGTGGCCGCCGTGGTGGGCGAGATCGTCGACGAGTTCGGCCGCATCGATGTGCTGGTGAACAACGCGGCGCTGGTGCCGCTGACCCCCTGGGCCGACATCACCTTCGAGGAGTGGCGCAAGGTCATGTCGGTCAACCTCGACGGCATCTACCTCGTCACCCACGCCGTCACCGAGGTGATGGGCAAGGCGGGCTACGGCCGCATCGTGAACATCGCCTCGAACACCTTCGTGGCCGGCACTCCCGACTGCGCGCACTACGTCGCCACCAAGGGCGCCTCGATCGGGCTCGTGCGCGGTCTCGCCGGCGAGCTCGGCAAGCTCGGCATCACCATCAACGCGGTGGCGCCCGGCATCATCGCGAGCGAGGGCGTGCTCTCGGGCCCGCACGCGGCGGGCTTCGACTACGTGGTGCCCATGCAGGCGATCAACCGGCGCGGTGTCCCGGCCGATGTGGCCCCCGCCGTGGCGTTCCTCGCCTCGGAGAAGGCGGAGTGGATCACCGGTCAGACCCTCGTGGTCGACGCCGGCCACACCCGTAACTAGGCCCGGGCGTGTCGCACCCCGACATCCTGATCATCGGGGCGGGTTCGGCCGGCAGCGTGCTGGCGAACCGCCTGAGCGCCGACCCGACCCGTCGGGTGACCGTGCTGGAGGCGGGCGAACGCGTCTCCGACCCGGAGATGCGCCGGCCGGAGCTCTGGCCATTCATCCACGGCCGCTCCTACGACTGGGCCTACCGCACCACCCCGCAGGCCGGGCTCGCCGGGCGCAGCCTCGACTGGGCGCGCGGCAAGGGGCCGGGCGGATCGAGCCTCGTGCACGCCATGGCGCACATGCGCGGCTGCCGCGCCGACTTCGACCGCTGGGCCGAGGCAACCGGTGATACGCGCTGGTCGTGGGATGCCCTGCTCCCCCACTTCATCGCGACCGAGTCGTTCTCGGGCGGGGCGCTGACGGACGCTGACGGCACCGTCGTGCACGGCTCGAGCGGACCACTGCCGGTGGTGCTGCCCGGGCCGGAGCTCTCCAGCCCGCTCGTGCAGGACTACCTCGCGGCCTGGGGCGAACTCGGGGTCGCACGCATCCCCGACCACAACGGTGGCGAGATGCTCGGTGCGACGCCGAACTCGCTCACCATCCGCGACGGGCAGCGGGTGACCGTGTCCGACGTCTACCTCGACCCGGTGCTCGACCGGCCGAACCTCGCCCTCCTCACCGGCGTCACCGTGCACCGGCTGGTGATCGCGGGCGACCGCGTCACGGGGGTCGAAGTGACGCACGAGGGCCGCTCCGAGGTGCTCACGGCGGGAACGGTCATCCTGGCCGGCGGGTCGATCGGCGACCCGTTGCTGCTCATGCGCTCAGGCGTGGGTGACCTCGAGATGCTCGCCGCGGCCGGGGTCTCCCCCGTGCTCGCGTCGCCGCACGTCGGCCGCAACCTGCACGACCACCTGCTCGGCGCCGGGAACGTGTACCGTTCGCGGCAGCCGGTGCCGCCGACGCGACTGCAGCTGTCGGAGTCGATGACGTACCTGTCGGCGGGAGATCGCACCGCGACATCCGGCGCCGCCGACATCGTGGTGGGGTGCGTCGTGGGGCCGAGCGCGTCGGAGTCGTTCGGTGACCTCACCGCGGATGCCGTTCCCGGCTCGGCCTACACGCTGCTGTTCGGCGTGACGAACCCCACGAGTCGCGGGTCGCTGCGCATCACGGGGCCCTCGATCGACGACGAGCCGGTGATCGACCCCAACTACCTCGACACCGAGCACGACCGGGCGATGTTCCGGGCGGCGCTGCGGCACGCCCGCCTCGTCGGCGGGTCGGCCGGGCTCGACGCCTGGCGCGAGGAGGAGGTGCTGCCGGCGCGGTGGCTCGCCGCTCAGGCCGGGGCATCCGACGCCGACGCCGACGACGCCGCGCTCGACGCGTTCATCGCCCGCGCCGCCATCACCCACCACCACCCCGTGGGCACGCTCGCCATGGGTGCCGCCGACGACGCGCCCGTCACGCCCGGCCTGCAGTTCCGGGGCTTGGCGAACCTGCACGTGGTCGACGCCTCCGTCATCCCGTCCATCACCGCGGGCCCCGTGCACGCCTCGGTGCTCGCCCTCGCCGAGTCCTTCGCCGCCCACTGGGACGCCTGAAGACGCCGACCCGAGACATCCGTCACGTCATCAGCGCCACCGCCGCCGCCTCGACGAGTCGACGGGCGTGCAGAACCAGTCGTGCGGCATCGGCATGGGACGGCAGCCGGTCGCCGTAGGACTGGGCGGACTTGGCAGCGAGCAGACTGTCGAGGTGCTTCGCGACGACCGTGCTCGAGGCGAGACGCAGGGCGTCGAGGGCATCGCGATGCGACTCCGCCGCCACCTTGTAGCCGAGCACATGCCCGCAGAGCGCATCACTCGCGGCGATGCCCGCGCTGACCGCGATCTCTCCGGCGTGCTTCCACTCATGCGGGCTCGTGCCGTCGAGCTGCACTTCGGCGGAGACGAGTCGGGTCTGTGCATCCTTCATCCGCACTCGCACTGCTGCGGCGTCCATCGGCTGGCGTCGCGTGCTGATCCTCGGTGTCACGCGGCGCTCCCGGTCGGGGACTCGAGAGGCGGCCCAGCGAGGGCGATGCCGTCGGCAAGCACATTGGCAACAAGTGGGTCTCCGTCGTCACGGCGACGAGCGAATTCAGTACGCTCGATCGAGTAGACCTGGGCCTCGTTGCCGGTTACTCGCCGGACATGATCGGCCAGCGCATAGCCGAACTCGGCGCGAGCATCGTCATCGAATCCGTCCGGGTACACCAGGAAGAGATCGACGTCGGACTCGGTGCGCGAGTCCCGCCGCGCGACCGACCCGTAGACGACGACGCTCACGCCGAGCTCGGTCGGTAAGTCGTCTTCACAGAAGGCCCGGATGCTGTCGAATGCTCGATCGCGCGCCGCGAGCCCGGATTCGATGGCCGGCCACAGAACATGCTCCCGGTTGACCCGGTACAGGATCGACGGCGGACTCGGTTGCGCCGTCACGACGCCCACGGCCACGAGAGCGGCGAGCTCACGCTGAACGCTCGACACCGAGCCGACGCGCGACAGTGCGTGCACCTGGCGACCGGAGAAGGCCGTCTCGGCGCGAGCCAGGACTCGGAGTGCTGCGGCACCCACTCGCGACGTCAGTCCGTCGAGCGGCTCACTGAGATTCACACGGCAATCTTGACACAATTGCGTCACATCTGAGCCATTTGCGTCACATTTGACGCAAAGGGCCTACGCGTCGCGGCCGAGGAAGAGGCGCTGGGCGGTGCCGTTCATGACGGCCTCGAGGTCGGCGGGGGCGAGGCCGGCGAGCTGCACCTTGAGCTGCTCGACCTTGGGCTCGTGCCAGGGTCCGTCGGAGCCGTACATCACGCGGTCGGCGCCGACCTTCTCCACCGCCTCGAGGATCTTCACGCTCATCGGCATGCCGCTGGTCTCCAGCCACACGTTCGGATGCCGCGACGCCACCTTGATCGACGCGTCGATGTAGATGATGTTGCCGTGCCCCATGTGGCCGAGGATGATCTTCGCGTCTTCGTAGCGCTCGATCAGCTCCTCGATGCTCCACGGCAGGGAGAAGATCGGATGCCCGCAGTGGATGAGCGCCGGCAGGTCGTGCTCGATCAGCACCTCGATGATCGGCCACACCATCGGGTCGTCGGGGTGGAACCCGTCCATCAGCGGATGCAGCTTGACGCCCCGGAACTTCGGGTCTTTGAGGTACTCCCGAAGTTCCGGGACGGGATCGCCGAGCTTCGGGTTCGCCCAGTACAGCCCGTACGCGCCGGGGATGTCCTGGATCACCCGGCGCACCATGGCGTTGTCCTGGTGGAACACCATCGCGGTGTCGATGTCGTTCTCGGCCAGGTACGGCGCCAGCCGGTCCTCGTCGAGCTTCACGCCGAACGTCGGGAAGTCCCCGACGTGCATGTGCGCATCCGTGATGGGCATCCGGGCTCCCCTTCGGTCGTTGCGGTCGTCAGCGCTCAGGCGTCGTTCGAGAAGACGCCCACGTACCGGGCGGTCTCGAGCACGTCGCCGGCGTAGCGGGCGAGGAACTCCTCGCGGGTCGGCTCGCCCTCGACAGCCGTGCCGAGCGCGTAGAGGTGGAAGAAGTAGTGGTGGTCGCCGTGCCCCGCGGGCGGCTGCGGGCCGTACCAGACCGTCTGCCCGGCGCCCATCGGCCCCACCCGCACACCATCGGCGGTGACGTCGAGCGTGGTGGCGTCGGGGGCGATGCCGTAGACCACCCAGTGGGTGAAGCCGTTGGGCAGCGGCGCATCCGGGTCGTTCACGATGAGCGCGAGCTCCACCGTGCCCTCGGGCGCACCCGAGAGCTCCACCACCGGCGTCTCGTTGCCGCCGTCGGCCGTGAGCCGGTCGGGGATGCGCCCCTCGTTCTCGAAGTCGGGGCTCGAGACGGAGAGCTTGTCGAACATGGGCATGTGGTGTGTCCTTTCAGTGACGGATGTCGGTCACGAGCCGAGCGCACGATCGAGATCGGCGGCGACCAGGTCGGGGAAATTCTTCGGGGATGTAGTGATCCGCACCGTCGACCTCGACCCAGCGGTCGGCGGGACGCTCGGCCCGGGCGCTCGCCCAGGCCGCCTCGCTCAGAATACGACTGTCCGCGCCGCGGAGGTGGGTCATCGGCCGGGAGACCGCTCGGAACTCGTCGAGGTGCGGGGTGCGGAAGCCGTCGATCAGCTGCCGCATCGCATCCGGATCGGCCAGCGGCGTGAACCGCCCGTCCGGGCCCTCGGCGTAGCCCCAGCGGGCCCGCCGCGACACGGCACCGGGGAGGATGGCGCGGTACCGGTCGCGGAGGTACTGCTCGATCTCGTCGCGGTCGGCGAAGGTGCGGTAGCCCGCGGCGACCCGCTCCTGCAGTTCGTCGAGCACCGCGGCCTCGACGAACGGCGCGTAGTCGACCACGACCACGCCCGACACGCGCTCCGGATGCAGGGCGGCGGTCACCCAGGCGTTGCGCCCGCCGAGCGAGTGGCCGGCCACCACCGCGCGCTCGATGCCGAGGGCGTCGAGCACGGTGAGCACGTCGCCGGCGAAGTCGGGGCCGGTGTAGCCGGCCTGCGGCTTGTCGCTCCGCCCGTGCCCGCGCTGGTCGAGGGCGATCACCGTCGCGTGGTCGGCCAGGGCGTCGCCGACCGGCTCCCACACCGCGTGGTTCGCCGAGGTGCCGTGCAGCAGCACGACGGCCGGCCCCGAACCGCGCACCCGGGCGGCGAGGTCGACCTCCGCCCCCCGGGTGCGCACCAGTCCGTCGCCGATCTCCTCGACCGACAACGAGCGGGCCGGCGCCATCAGACGTTCGGGATGCTCGAGAGCGTCTTGCGGGCGGCGATCAGGCCGGTCACGATCTCCTTGCGCTTGGCGTCGACGTCGCCCTCGCCGTACTCGTACATGCCGCCGCCCGACTTGAAGCCGAGCTGACCGGCCGCGATCTTGTCCTTGACCAGCTGCGGCGTCTCGGTGCTCGCATCCAGCTCCTTGTTGAGGTACCCGGAGACCGCCTGGTAGATGTCGAGGCCCGCCATGTCGAGGAGGCGGGTCGGGCCGATCACCGAGAGCTTGTAGCCGATGCCCCACTTGACGCAGGCGTCGAGGCCCTCGGGGGTGACGATGCCCTCTTCGAGGAGCGCCAGGCACTCGCGGAGGATGGCGTAGAGCACCCGGTTCTCGACGAAGCCCGCGATCTCCTTCTCGAGCACGGGCACGTAGTTGAACGCCTTCACGATGTCGGTGAGCTTGCCGACGAGCGCCTCGTCGGTGGCCTTGCCGGGGATGATCTCGATCATCGGGATGAGGTGCGGCGGGTTCGACCAGTGCATGCCGATGAGGCGGCCAGGCACGCGCAGGCTCTCGGCCATCGTGCTGATCGGGATGCCGGAGGTGTTCGTGGCGATGATGACGTCGTCGCCGATGCGGGCCTCGAGGTC
>BADC01000884.1 GCA_000333435.1 Corynebacterium-like bacterium B27
CGGCCGCCGTTGTCGGTGGTGAGGTCGTAGCCCTGCTCACCGAAGGTGCCGGCCTCGACATCCTTGATGGCCTGGGTGTACGTGGGGCCGTAGTTCCAGAGCACCGAGGTCAGCAGCACGCTCGGGTCGCTGAGGCCCGAGGTGACGTCGCCGATGTCGGCGATGTACTTCACACCCGGCGACGCCTCGACCGCCTGCAGGTAGCCGTGGGTCGCGCCGTCGCCCATGCCGAAGATGACGTCGGCGCCGGAGGCGATCAGCTGTTCGGTGGCCGTCTTGCCACCCGCCGCGTCGGCGTAGGCCGCGGGGCCGACCGAGGTGTAGAGCACGTTGATCGACGGGTCGACGCTGTAGACGCCCTCGGCGAAGCCGGCCGACATCTTGAACCAGTTGAGGTCGTCGGCCGAGACCACGATGCCGATGGTCTTGCTCTTCGTGGTCATCGCCGCGGCGATGCCGGCGAGGTAGCCGCCCTCCTGGGCCTCGGTCTTCGTGACCGCGATCTTGCCGGGGATGTTGTCGCCCGCATCCTGGATCAGGATCGGCACGTCCTTGGCCTCGGCCACGCTCGTGGCGGCCACGCCGTAGCCTGAGGCGTGCGCGATGATGAACTGAGCACCGCCGTCGGCCACCTGGCCGAGCACGGTCTCGGTGTTGTCCCAGCCCGCGTCCGGAACGAGGGTGACCTTGATGCCGAGATCGGTGGCGGCCTCGTCGGCTCCCATGAGCCCGGCCTGGTTCCAGCCGAAGTCGGACTCGTTCTCGGGGGCGACCAGGGCGAAGGAGGTGACGGTGGTGCCCGCCGACGACGTGGAGTCGCCGGAGGACGAGTCGTCGCCACCGCGGCCGCCGGAGCAGCCCGCGAGGGCGACGGCAAGGGCGCCCGTGGT
>BADC01000883.1 GCA_000333435.1 Corynebacterium-like bacterium B27
GAGCACCGCCATCCCCGAATGAACGGGCGTGCAGCTGGCGACCGAGGTCAGCGCCTGGGCAGGGTGCGAGACGATCGTCGAGAACGACACGAATCTCGCCACGGTAGCCGAGAAGTGGCGAGGTGTGGCTACCGAGATCGACGACCTCGCATTCGTCCTGGCAGGTGCTCGAACCGGTGCGGGACTGCTGAGCAAAGGAGTGCTGCTGAAAGGCTTCCACGGTGCCGCCGGTGAGATCGGGGCGCTGGAGATGCTCGGGTGGCACCGAGCTCCGGAGCACTTCACGTCGTTCCCCCACCTCCCGGCAGGCGTCACTCGCCACGAGTCGGCTGGATGGGTCATGCGTGCGGCGCGGGACGGCGACGAGAACGCCAAGGCCGCGGTCGAGAGCTACACCAGAGATCTGGCGGAGGGTATCGCCGCGATCGCGCTGCTTCTCGACCCCGAAGTCGTGGTGCTCGGCGGCGGGGCGTCCCGCTCCGCCGACGTGCTCATCGAGCCGCTCATCAGACATCTCGAGCCGCTGTGCATCGACATGCCGACCATCATGGTGTCGTCACTGGGTGATCAAGCCGTCGTCACTGGTGCGATCCGCCGGGCGCTCGACAAGATCGAGGACCGTCTCTATGACGCGGACGGTCTGCTCGCGACGGGCACCGACTAGGCCGCCGGTCCACATTTATCGCGCTCCGAGGCTGCGGCCTCGGAGCGCTGCTCGCCCGCGCGCCCGTGCGGCGAGCCGACCCCCGGAAAGGAAAGCGCGTGAAGCGGGAATCCACGTACACGGGTGCGAACATCCGCGAGATCTCCTTCCCGTTGGGTGGCATCGGGACGGGGAGCATCGGACTCTCCGGTAACGGCGGACTCATCGACTGGGAGATTCGCAACCACCCTGCGAAGTTCACCACGAACGGGTTCAGCTTCTTCGCGGTGAAGGCGACGCGCGATGGCGAAGTGCTCACGACCCGCGTCGTGCAGGCAGACCTCGCCGCACCGTACTCCGGCACGGGCTCGGGGAGGTTCGAAGGGTACGGCTTCGGCCCGAAGCGAGGACTCATGGCCGGCCTCCCGCACTTTCGCAGCTGTGAGTTTCGGGGAGAGTTCCCCGTGGCATCCGTGCAGTTCGACGATCCCGCCTCACCGGTGGCTGTGCAGCTGACCGCATTCAACCCGTTCATCCCGCTCAACGACGCCGACTCGTCGATTCCGGCAGCTCTACTGACCTACCGAGTGACCAACGTCACGAGCGAGGAGCTGGAGGTCTCGCTGGCGGGGTGCGTCTCGAATCCCTTTGCGGCCGGCTCGGTGAACTCAGCGTTCTCCTCGGTCGGCGTCACCGGCGTCTCTCTCAGCACAGTGGCAGAGGGCCCCGGATCGCCGTCGTACGGCGAACTGGCGATCGCCACCGACGGCGACGACGTCGCCGTGCAGGAGTACTGGTACCGCGGAGAGTGGTTCGACAACATCACGGTCTTCTGGCGGGAGTTCTCGAGCCCACACCGGCTTCCCGCACGGACATATGCAGAGCCGCGCGATCTTGATCAATACCGCGTCGTCGAGCAGAACTTCGATACCGCTGCGCTCGAGGTGCACCGACCTCTCGCGCCGGGCGAGACCGCGGACTTCCGATTCGTACTGACGTGGCACTTTCCGAATGTCACCAATGACTGGAATCCCCTCCCGGAGGGCAGCGGTCTTGAACCCGTTTGGCGCAACTACTACGCGACCCGCTTCGAAAGTGCTGCCTCGACCGCGGAGCACGTTCTGTCGAGGTGGGATGAGCTGCTCCACGATACGCAGCAATTCCACGACGCTCTCTACGGGTCGACGCTGCCCGCGGACGTGCTCGAGGCAGTCGGCGCGAACCTGTCTACCCTGAAGTCTCCGACCGTGATGCGGTTGACCGACGGCACGCTCTACGGATTCGAGGGCTGCCACACCGATGAGGGGTCGTGCGAAGGGTCCTGCACCCACGTGTGGAACTACGAACAGGTGACGGACTTCCTTTTCCCGTCCCTCGCGCGATCGATGCGCGAGCTCGACTACCGGGTCAATCAGCTGCCCAGCGGCGAGATGGCCTTCCGGACGATGCTTCCCCTCGGTCGCGAACGCTTCGATTACCACCCTGCGGTCGATGGGCAGTTCGGCAGCATCATCCGTGCCTACCGGCAGTGGCGGTTGTCCGGCGACCGGGGATGGCTCGCGTCGTTGTGGCCGTCGATCAAGCGGGCACTGGAATTCGCGTGGTCCGAGGCCAACCCCGACGGCTGGGACCGGGACAAAGACGGGGTGCTGGAGGGGGCGCAGCACCACACGCTCGATGTCGAGCTCTATGGTCCGAACCCGTTCCTCAATGGCTACTACCAGGCGGCACTGCTGGCCGCTTCACACATGGCGGAAGCGCTCGACGACCCCAGCGCCGAGCTCTACCTGCGTCTGTACGAGGCGGGACGGGCCTGGATCGACGAACATGCGTTCAACGGTGAGTACTACTTCCAGCCTGTCGACCTCGCCGATCCCGCCTACCCGGTCAGTGCAGAACTGGGGCAGATCAAGTATCAGATCGGCGCCGGATGTCACATCGATCAGCTCGTGGGGCAGTGGCACGCCGACGTGTCGGGACTGGGAGACGTTTTCGACCGTGGCCAGGTGCGCACGGCTCTGCGCAGCATCTACCACCACAACTTCACGTCGATGCGCGATCACGTCAACACGAACCGTGTGTACGCGCTGAATGACGAGAAGGGCGTGCTGGTGTGCACGTGGCCACGGGGTGGACAGCCGGTGGTTCCGGTGCCCTACGCCAGCGAGTGCTGGACGGGTCTCGAATATGCGTTCGCGAGTTCGCTTCTGTTCGCCGGCTTCGTCGAGGAGGGGCTGTCGGTGGTCGCGGCAGTGCGTGACCGGTTCGACGGCGAGCGTCGCAATCCGTGGAACGAATTCGAGTGCGGCAGCCACTATGTGCGGGCGATGTCGTCGTACTCGTTGCTGCTCGCGATGAGTGGGTTCCGATTCGACGCGGTCAGCGGAGACCTGCACCTGTCACCCCTGACTGACGGCTCCGATTTCACCAGCGTCTGGGCCTCCGGCGGCGCGTGGGGAACACTGGGGGCCACTCCGAAGCGGCTGACCGTCCAGGTGCTCGGCGGCGTTCCGATCCGTATCCGCCGATTGCACAGCGCCCTGTTGCCCGAGGGTGAGGCCGATCTGGAGGTCGGCGAGCGCCGCTGGCGCCTACCGATCGTGGGCGGCACGCTGACGCTCCCTGAAGACGCACCAGTGCTCCTGAGCGACCAGCTCACCGTGAGCTTCGAGTAACGACGAGAACAGGAAAGGCAATGATGTCCAGAATGATTCGCGGTCTTGCGGTCGCGGTCGCCGCCGCGCTGGTGGTCACCGGTCTGATCGTCATCGATCCTCCCGACGCGTCCGCGTACTACTCCGAACCTGACCGATCGCATGCGTCGGAGGAGAGCCTCGGCAACGGAGGCTTCGAGACGGTGACCGGAGGCGTCGCCGACGAATGGGGTGCCTGGTACAGCGGCTATGTCGTCGACACCGTGGTCGCCCACTCGGGCACCAAGTCCATTCGGTGCGAGCTGTCGGCATCCGGTCAGTGCGGGGCGTACCAGCAGGTCGTGCTCAACCAATCGGCACCGTTGCCGTTGCGCATCAGCGGCTGGAGCCGGTCAGACGATGTCTCTGGTGCCGCCTCGACGGATTACTCCCTCTACGTCGACCTGACGTATGCCGACAACACCCACACCTATGGGGAAGCCAAGGCGTTTCGCACCGGTACGAACGATTGGCAGCAGGTCTCGTTCTCGATCGACCCCGAGAAGCCCGTCGCCTCGCTCGTGGTGTACGCCCTGCTCCGCGACAAGACCGGCACGGTCTGGTTCGATGACCTGAGCGTGGAGCAGCTGCCGGCGAATCTTCTGGCGGGTGGATCGTTTGAGACGGTGTCATCAGGGCTGGTGACCGGCTGGTACGGATGGGGAAGTGGTTACAGCGTCGCGAGCGGAGAGGGGCGCGGGTCGACCAATGCGGTGAAGATCACGAGCACGTCCGCAAGCAACGAGTACGGCATTCATCGCACGGCGGAACTGAACCAGACCGTGGCGCAACCCCTCCTCGCGCGGGCATGGAGCAAGGCGGAATCCGCTTCCGTCGGCGCCTCGGCTTCATACTCGCTCTACGCCGACGTCGAGTACATGGACGGCACCATGGAGTTCGGACTCAACCAGCCGTTCGCGGCCGGCACACACGACTGGCAGAATCGTCAGCTGCAGATCGTTCCGGCCAAGCCGATCAAGAAGGTGACCGTCTACGCGCTGTTTCGCAACGGCACAGGAACGGTCTGGTTCGACAACGTGTCCCTCGAGCAGCTTCCTGCCGTAGCCGACGGCGGTGCGGTGATGGGGCGCATGAACCCCGACACGACCTCGGCTGAACTGCTGAACAACCCAGGCGTACAGGATGTTTCGGGCAGCACGTTCTCGGGGTGGGGATCTTTCGGTGGTGGCTACACCATCGATCCAACGGGTGGCCGCGACGGTGGCAGAGCGGTGAAGATGAGCAACACGTCGGCCACCTCCGCATCCGGGATCTATCAGACGCTCGCACTGAATCAGTCGTCGCCGGCGCTGATCCTCTTCTCGGGATGGAGCAAGTCGTCGAACGTCTCCGGCGACATCGACCGCGGGTACGCCCTGTACATGGATGTGTTCTACCAGGACGGAACGACGCAGTTCGCAGTGACCATGCCGTTCCCGACGGGGACGAACGATTGGTCGCAGGAGGATCTGTACTTCCAGCCGCAGAAGCCGGTGCAGACGATCTCGGTCTACGGCATCTTCCGCGACGGGCATCAAGGTGACGTCTGGTTCGACGACTTCTCGCTCAAGCAGGTCACCACCGAGGCAGCCGTGTTCGAAGACGCGCTGGTGCGGCCCCTGCCGTTCGACACGGGCACCACCTACCCAGCGGTCGAATCCGGCGATGGGCTCTCGCTCGCACTCGGCGACCGTGGGGTCGCCTCGCTCGAATGGGATGCCGAGGAGCTCGCCGCCGCAGGCACGGCATCGGGATTCCTGGTGCGCGACCACGAGGCGAACTCGGACGTGTACGGCTTCGAGCGGGTGGCCGGATCCGGCTCCTCGTCGTTCGAGGGGATGGCCGAGTCGCTCGATCTCAGCGTCGATGCTCAGTTCGAAGACGTGCCCAACGGCATCAAGGTCTCGGGCCAGCTCGCCGATCTTCGCAATGAGGACCGGGCGGTGACACTCACGTTCGCCCTCCCCGTGGATGCCACCGGCTGGAAGTGGGGCGACTACGTTCGCGGCGAACGGACAATCCAGACAGGCCAGGCTGGGCAGGTCTACTCGAACAGTCAGATTCCCGACTTCGAGACAGGCCCCCTGTCGATCTACCCCATGTCGGCGATCTACGACCCCGCCACAGGCGCAGGGCTTTCGCTCGGCGTCGACTACACCACGCCGACTCACTACCGCCTCGACTACAACGGCAGCACGAAGCAGTTGACGATCACCTTCGAGCTCGGTCTCTCGCCGCACACCAAAGTGCCGTCGACGGGTGATTTCAGTTTCGTGATCTACGGGTTCGACGGCGAACAGGGGTTCCGTGGCGCATTCGACAAGTACATGAAGCTGTTTCCGGAGTTCTACGAGGTCCGTATCCCGGATCAGGGCATCTGGATGCCGTTCGCGTCGATCTCTGACATCCCCGACAACGAGGACTTCGGTTTCCGGTTCAAAGAGGGAGATGACGACCCGATCGACACCGCCTACTCGAACGCGAACGACATCCTCGTGTTCCACTACCAGGAGCTGGGCTCGTGGTGGCAGAGCATCGATCCGCAGGAGCCGAAGACCGTACAGACGGCAGAGACGGCGCGTGATACCGCAGCGGCGGCGGGGGACGAGAAGGCCAAGATGGCGCAGTCCGCGGCCATGGCCAACCCTCAGGGAGACCCCTACCTGCAGTGGCTGGACACGCCCTGGAATGTCGGAGCGCTGTGGATGATCAACGCCAATCCGGATCTCCCCGGCGAGATCAACGGATATGACATGTACTTCAGTGACGACAAGATGGACGCGCGGTACAACACCACTGGCCCCAAGCCCGACGGCGAGTATCTCGACACCCTCGATGGCTGGCCCTACACGCTGAACTACGACGAGGATCAGTTCGCCTACGCGACGGCTCCGCTGGTCTTCTCCAAGACCACCGAGCGTCCGGCCCTGCATCGAGCCTTCTCCAGCTGGGAGGCGACGAGTCGGCTCGCCGATGACCTCCACAGCGACGGCCGGTATCTGATGGCCAACGGCACGCCGCACATCTACTCGATGTACGCGCCATGGCTGGATGCGATGGGCAACGAGCGCAACTGGCTCGGCGCCGGCGACACATTCAACCCGGATGACGATGCCACGCTGAGCAAGTACCGGACATTGTCGGGCGCCAAGCCGTACCTGATGCTGCAGAACACCGACTTCTCGCGGTTCGGCAACGATTACATGCAGCGCTACATGGAGCGCCTGCTCTTCTATGGGATCTACCCGAGCGCGTTCAGTGCGACGGCCGACAACGCCTCGAACTACTGGAAGAACTCGGCCTTCTACGATCGCGACCGTGATCTGTTCCTGACCTACGTGCCTCTCGTCAAGAAGATCGCGGAGGCCGGCTGGCGGCCGGTGACCTTTGCTGAAGCGGGTGCGACGACCGTGGCCCTCGAACGGTACGGCGAGGGAGACACCGTCTACCTGACCGTGATGAATCAGGGTGGCTCGAGCGTGACCACCGACATCTCCTTCGACCGCTCCGCCATGGGCCTCGGGACTGGAACACTCAATGCGTCCGAGCTCACGGGTGCGACGGCCGTGCCCGTGAGCGGGGACGAGTTCACCCTCACGCTGGACGCGGACGAGGTCAAGGTGATCGAACTGACGACAGCGCCCTGATCTCCTAGCCGTGGGCCGCCGACTCGGGTTCTGCACCGTTCTCCGTCGGCGGCCCCGGTGAGGCCGCGCGCGCCGCTCAGCCCTTGACAGGAACACGCGGCTTCAGCATTATTAACGAACAGTTCATTACAAATGAGAAAGGCCACCATGCCCCGCCCCATTCCTGCCATAGCTGTCGTCGGTGCGGGCCTTCGCAGCTCCGTCTACGCGGCCGAAGCAGCTCGCACCGGGGCGGCGCGGATCGTGGCTGTGGCTGAACCCGACGAAGAGCGTCGACTGCGGTTCTGCGAGGCGCACGGCATCCCCGCCGGCGCTGCGTTCTCCGACTGGCGGGATCTTCTGGACCAGCCGCGGCTGGCCGACGCGATCATCATCGGCACGCAGGACAGGATGCACGTCGAACCGGCGGTCGCGGCCGCCGCCAAGGGCTATCACATCCTCCTCGAGAAGCCGATCGCCCCTTCTGCCGCCGAAGCAGCCGAGGTCGTCCATGCGGCTGAACGCAATGGCGTGATGCTGGCGGTGTGCCACGTGATGCGCTACTCCAGCTATACGCAAGCGGTCATCCGACTGATCCGCGATGGTGCCATCGGGCGTGTGGTCGACATCCAGCACCTCGAACAGATCGGCTGGTGGCACTTTGCGCACTCCTTCGTGCGAGGCAATTGGAGCCAGGAGGAATCATCGACCTCGATGCTTCTCGCGAAGGCGTGTCACGACGTCGACTGGGTGTCCTACGTCATGGGTGCCATCCCGCGTCGCGTGTCGTCCTTCGGATCTCTCACGCACTTTCGCGAAAGCGAGAAGCCGAAGGACGCCAGTGACCGGTGCTGGGACTGCCCGATCTCACCCACCTGTCCCTACTCGGCCAAGCGCCTGTACCTCGGCTGTCTGGGCGACCCGGACAAGGAATTCTGGCCGCTGTCGGCCGTCACGACCGACGCGACCCCGGCCGGTGTCGAGCGGGCGCTTCGAAACGGGCCCTACGGGCGGTGTGTGTACTCGGCCGACAACGACGTGGTCGACAACCAGATCGTTTCCATGGAGTTCGCCGATGGGGCCACTGCGTCTATCACCGTCACCGCCTTCGCAGCCCTGGAGCATCGCAAGACGCGGATTTTCGGCACCCGGGGCTCCATCGAGGGAGACGGCGTGCGCCTACGAGTGCACGACTTCGCATCCGACACGATGACTGAGATCACGGTCACCGGCAACGATGACGCCTCGATGGCCGGAGGGCACGGTGGTGCGGATGCCGCGCTCGCGCAGGCCTTCTTCGAGGCCGTGCGCGAAAACGACCCTTCGAGACTCCTGACCGACGGTCAGGGCAGCCTCGCCACCCACGGAGTCGTATGGGCTGCGGAGCACGCGCGGCGCACCGGCACCGTCGTAACGATCGACTAAACAAGGAAGGAATGAGCATGGGAAGGAAC
>BADC01000882.1 GCA_000333435.1 Corynebacterium-like bacterium B27
CCCTGGCCGATGTCGCAGGCTGCGATCTGCCAGTCGTGTGGCACGGCCGCGTCGCGAGCGGTCACGGTACCGATCAGCGCGCCGCCGCCCGCGACGAGGCCGACGGCGGTCAGCACTCCGGTGACGGAGGCGACCAGCGGGTGCCGGCGCGCGGAGAAGGCCGCCAGCAGGAAGAGAGCGGTGAGCACGATGGCGGCAGCGGCGGCGAGCGCCCCATCGGGAACCGGGATCGCCGCGAACGGCGCGGCCGCGAAGAAGCGGGCGACAGCCGCGATCCAGGCCGACGGCACCCAGGGCAGCCAGCCGGCGAGGGCGCCGAGTGGTGGTGCCACGACGGCGAGGATACAGACCACCAGCCCGAGAACACTGACGGCGGCCGCAGCCGGCTCGGCGAGCATGTTCGCCGGCACCGTGTAGGGCGTGATCTGAGGGCTCAACAGAAAGAGCACGGGCTGGCAGGCGAGCTGGGCCGCGACGGGCACCGAGACGGCGAGTGCGAGCCAGGGTGGCAGGAACCGGCGGAGAACGGCTGCGAGGGGGCGGGTGAGCAGCAGGAGCCCGGCGGTCGCGAGCACCGAGAGCGCGAAGCCGGCGCTGCGCCCGAGCCAGGGGTCGAGGGCGAGGAGCACGATGACGGAGAGACAGAGTGGCGGCAGTCCGCCGGACGGGCGGCCGGTGGCCAGCGCGATCAGCACGATGACGGCCATGGTGGCCGCACGGAGCACGCTGGGTTCGGGCGTCACGAGGATGACGAACAGGACCAGGACGAGGACCGATACCGCGACGCGGATGCGCCGGCCGAGGCCGATGGCGCCGCCGACGAGCATGACCGCCGACACGACGATGGCGCAGTTCGCTCCGGACACGGCGGTGAGGTGCGTGAGACCGCTGACGGTCATCGCGTCGTGCAGTTCGGACTCGACCGCGCTGTCGTCGCCCACGGCGAGGCCGGCCAGGAGGTCGGCACCGTCGCCGGGGAGCTGGGACGTGACGGCGCGAAAGCGCTGCCGCACGGTGTGCGCCCAGCTCAGGTACCACGGCGGGGCACGTTCGACCTGCGGTTGACCCCGCCCGAACAGGAGGAATTCGTGCGACTCCCCCGGCGGGAGCGCTGTGAGGGTGCCGACGACGCGGACGGTGGAACCGATCGGGAGCGTCGTCGCGCGCGCCAGTGTCGCGAACACCAAGGCAGGAGCCCGGAGTTCGATGTGCGAAGCACCCGTGGTGAACGATTCGAGGGTGCCGCCGACAGTGATGCGCTCACCGGCCCCCGTGAAGGCTCCACCGCCCTGCGCCGGTTTCGCGACACCTGTGATCGTGACGACGGCGGACCCGGCGAGCGGGCGATCGCTGTCGAGGCTGCCGGGATGCCGCAGGTGTCCGAGCGCGAAGACCGACGTGCAGATGAGGCCCGCTGCTGCCGCCGCCAGTGTGACGCTCGGCAACCAGCGCCGCACGCGGCCGTCGAGGCGCAATGGCCGGTCGCCCCTGCCGCCACCAGCGACCCGACTCGGGGCGGATGCACTCCACCGGGCTGACCGCTCGAACTCGATCGCGGGGCGGTACCGCCGCGATGCCGGCGAGCCCGCAGACGCCAGGAGTACCAGGAGAGTCGCTGCGACCAGCAGCCAGGCGGCGACGGCGGCCGGCGCCGCCAAGGGCGGAATACCGGTGAGCAACCAGGCACTCGCCCAGGCGAGACCTGCCGCCGGGGCCAGGCGCAGATCGGTGGCGGTTCCCGCTTCGAGGGCCGAGGCGGCCGGCGAAGCGCCAGGACGTGCGGCCATGTCACACCGTGACCAGAGGGCGAAGGGATTCGAGCGTCTTCTCGCCGATTCCGGTCACCTGCAGGAGGTCGTCGACCGCCGTGAAGGGGCCGTTCGCGGTGCGCCAGGCGATGATGCGGGCCGCCATCGCCGGACCGATTCGCGGCAGCCCGTCGAGATCGAGCTCGGTCGCCGAGTTGAGGTTGACGACAGCGCCGGGAGCCGCAGCCGTCTCACCGGCACCAGCGGCGTCCGAAGCCCCGCCCGCTCCCCCGGCCGCAGCGCCGACTGATGCCCCGCCGCCCGGCGGAGCGGGCGGCGGCGTCTCGCCCGCCGCGAGCACCCGCAGCTGCTCTCCGTCGACCACGGGGCGAGCCAGATTGATGGAGGATTGGTCGGCTTGGTCGGTGAGCCCGCCGGCGGCCGATACCGCGTCGAACACTCGCGCGCCTTCGGCCAACTCGTAGACGCCGGGCGCCACGACCGCGCCGAGGACGTGCACCAGGAGCACCGCGCCCGTCGTGGGTGCGGGAGCGGCGACGGAGTCGCGCGGCGCAGCCGTCGACGTCGGACCGCCGGTGGCCGCGGGTGAAGACGGCCCGCCCGGGCCCGTCTCATCGGACGCCGCAGCCGGCCCGAGCGTGGTCGTCACCCCGACGGGAGAGAACGCGGTGATGAGCACGGAGCACACGAGCGCGAGCACGACCAGCACCACGACTGCGCCGACCCCGATGCGCATGCGCACCGGCGGCCCTGGCGCACCCGCACCAGCCGCCGCCGCACCAGCCGTCGCATCCGTCGCATCCGCCGCATCCGCCGCGCGCGGCCCCGAGCCACCCGCGACCGCCCCGCCGAGCGACGAGCGGGCGCGCGCAGCGCCCCCACCTCGTGCCCTTCGCCCAGCTGCCATGCGGCAACCCTAGGAACTCACCGAACCCCAGACGCCCCCTCGGGGAGATCTGTGGACAACCCGCTACGAGGCCGGTTTTGTGACGAAGTTGATGAGTCGCGGCGCCCGCGCGACGACGGTCACGATCTCACGGTCACCGATCGACCGCTGCACCGAAGCCAGCTCCCGAGCTGTGGCCTCGAGCGTCGCCCCGTCGATCTTCGGCGACACCTCCAGCCGGTCGCGCACCTTGCCGTCGACCTGCACGACGGCCGTGACCGTCTCCTCGGTCAGCAGCGACGCATCCGCGCCCCGCCAGCCGTAGTTCGCGATCGAGGGCTCGTAGCCGAGCCGTGCCCACATGTCCTCCGCCGTGTACGGCGCGAACAACGACAGCCCGAGCGCGATGGTCTCGACGGCCTCGCGCACCGCGGGGTCGCCCCCACCGGGGCCCGAGTCGATGGCCTTGCGGGCAGCGTTCACGAGCTCCATGAGGCGCGCCACCACCACGTTGAACTTGAACGACTCGATGAGGCCCGGCGCTTCGGCGAGGAACCGGTGCGTGACGCGCCGCAGCGCGCGGTCGCCCTCCCGCCAGTTCACCGACGGCGGCGACGTCACGTCGCCCACGAGCCGCCAGGCGCGTGCCAGGAACTTCGCCGACCCGGCCGGCGAGACGTCGGCCCAGTCGATGTCGTCCTCCGGGGGGCCGGCGAACGCCATGGTGAGGCGCACCGCATCCACCCCGTGCTCCTCGAGCTGGTCGGAGAGCCGCACCAGGTTGCCCTTGGACTTCGACATGGCCGAGCCCTCCATGAGCACCATGCCCTGGTTGAGCAGGGCGCTGAACGGCTCGGTGAACGAGACGTAGCCGAGGTCGAAGAGCACCTTCGTGATGAAGCGCGCGTAGAGCAGGTGCAGGATGGCGTGGGTCACGCCCCCCACGTACTGGTCGACCGGCGCCCACTTGTCCACCTCGCGCGGGTCGAACGCCTTCGTCTCGTCGTTCGGCGACAGGAAGCGCAGGAAGTACCACGAGCTGTCGACGAAGGTGTCCATCGTGTCGGGGTCGCGGAGCGCGGGCGTGCCGTCGACCGGGTTGGGCACGTTCACCCAGTCCGTCGCGCCGCCGAGGGGCGAGGTGCCCTTCGGGGTGAGGTTCAGCCCCTCGGTGGGCGGCAGCAGCACGGGCAGCTGGTCTTCGGGCACCGGGTACTCCGTGCCATCCGCCCCGTGGATGATCGGGATGGGCGTGCCCCAGTAGCGCTGCCGGGAGATGAGCCAGTCGCGCAGGCGGTAGTTCTTGGCCGGCCGGCCGGTGCCCGCCGCCTCGAGGATCTCGATGATCTTGCGGATGGCGTTCGACTTCGACAGCCCGTCGAGCGGCCCCGAGTTGATCAGCCGCCCCTCTCCGGCGAGCGCGATACCCGTCTTCGCCGGGTTGATCTCGGTGATGTCGGCCGGCAGGTCTTCGGGCAGCTCGTCGCCCTGCACCACCGGGATGGCGCCGGTCACCGGCTGCAGCGTGTCGACCACGATGCGGATGGGCAGATCGAAGGCGCGTGCGAAGTCGAGGTCGCGCTGGTCGTGCGCGGGCACGGCCATGACCGCGCCGTGACCGTAGTCGGCCAGCACGTAGTCGGCCGCCCAGATGGGCAGGCGCTCGCCGTTGACGGGGTTGATCGCGTAGCGCTCGAGGAAGATGCCGGTCTTCGGCCGGTCGGTGGCCTGCCGCTCGGTCTCGGACGACTTCTGCACGTCGGCGAGGTAGCTCGCGAAACGCTCGCGCACCGCATCCGCGTTCTCGCCCGAGCCCGTGGCGACGAGCTCCTGCGCGAGGTCGGAGTCGGGGGCGACCACCATGAAGGTCGCGCCGTAGAGCGTGTCGGGCCGGGTGGTGAACACGGTGACGGGCTCGTCGCGTCCCTCGATGCGGAAGTCGACATCCGCGCCGATGGAGCGCCCGATCCAGTTGCGCTGCATGGCGATGACCTTCGCCGGCCAGGTGCCCTCGAGCTGGCGCAGGTCGTCGAGCAGGCGGTCGGCGTAGTCGGTGATGCGGAAGTACCACTGCGTCAGCTTCTTCTTCACCACGACGGCGCCCGAGCGCTCGGAGGTGCCGTCGGGCAGCACCTGCTCGTTGGCGAGAACGGTCTGGTCGACCGGATCCCAGTTCACCCAGCTGGCCTTGCGGTAGGCCAGGCCCTTCTCGTACATCTTGAGGAACAGCCACTGGTTCCACTTGTAGTACTCGGGGTCGGAGGTGTGCAGCACGCGGTCCCAGTCGAAGGAGCCCGCGTACTTGCGGAAGCTCGAGCGCTGCTGCTCGATGTTGTCGTAGGTCCACTGCCGCGGGTCGAGGTTGCGCTTGATGGCGGCGTTCTCGGCGGGCAGGCCGAACGAGTCCCAGCCGATCGGGTGCAGCACGTTGAAGCCCTGCTGCCGCCAGTAGCGGGCGATCACGTCGCCGAGGGCGTACGCCTCCGCATGCCCCATGTGCAGGTCGCCCGAGGGGTAGGGGAACATGTCGAGCACGTACTTGCGGGGGCGGTTGTCGCCCTCGAGGTCGGTCTGGAACGGCTTCAGCTCGTCCCAGACGGGCAGCCACTTCTCTTGGAGCGCCCGGAAGTCGTAGCGCTCGGCATCGTCGCGCTCGTCGCGGTGCGGCCCGTCGTGCGACGGACCGGTGGCGGAAGGATTCTCGATGACCACGTGACTCTCATTCGTTGCTGTGCGCAGGCGACCACCGGATGCGGCGGCGATGCCAGAGGGTGGACGGCTCGGGACGGCGCGCCCGGGCGCACCAGTGAACAACAGTACTAAAGGTTGCCGTGTTCCCGCCGGGTGGGCCCGTCGGGCAGCTCGGCGCCGAGCACCGCGAGCAGGGCTGCGGCCTTGACGCGGGTCTCCTCGACTTCGTCGAACGCATCCGACAGCGCGGTGATGCCACCGCCGGCACCGACGGATGCTCGACCCGGCGTCAGCACGATGCTGCGGATGACCATGGCCAGGTCGATCGACCCGTCGAAGGAGAGGTAGCCGAACGCACCGGAGTAGATGCCGCGGGGTCCCGCCTCGAGCGCGGCCAGGTGCGCCATCGCGCTGCGTTTGGGGGCGCCGGTCATGGAGCCGGCCGGGAAGCAGGCGGCGACGGCATCCAGCCCGGTGAGTCCCGGGGCAAGGATGCCCTCGACGGTGCTGACGAGTTGGTGCACCTGGGCGTAGCTCTCGACCCGGAGGAGCTCGGTGACACGCACCGAGCCGAGGGTGCAGACGCGGGACAGATCGTTGCGCATGAGGTCGACGATCATGAGGTTCTCGGCGCGCTCCTTCTCGCTCGCGGCGAGTTCGGCGCGCAGCAGCGCGTCGTCGACCGGGCCCGCACCGCGCGGGCGGGTGCCCTTGATGGGGCGGGTGGAGACGGTGCCGTCGGTGGTGACGGCGAGGAACTGCTCCGGCGACGCGCTGAGCAGGGCGGTGTCGCCGACGCGGAGGTAGCCGCCGTGATGGGTGGGGCTCGCGGCGCGGAGGCGGAGGTAGGTCTCGAGCGGGTCGGGGGCGGGCGCCGGTGTGGGCGCGGCGGCCGCGTCGAGGGCGTGATCGTGGTCGGCGCCTCCCTGGTAGTCGAGGGAGAACTCGTTGGTCAGGCAGAGCTGGTAGGCGTCGCCGCGCTCGATGACGCGCTTGCACTCCTCGATGAGCGCGGCGTAGTCGTCGAAGGTCTGGCGCGCGCTGGCTGTGCGGCGGGGAGGGATCGGTGAGGCGGGCGCGGGCGTCTCGGCAAGCACGGCGGACGCTGGCAGCGCGACCGGCGCGGCCGGCACGGCGGACGCAGGCGGCAGCACCGGCGCAACCGGCACGTCCGCCGGCGCGGCCGCGGCGGCGGCGAGGGCGAGGGCGGCCTCGGTGTCGTCGAGCCACTCGGCGGCGCCGGGGGCGTCGAGCGCGAGCAGGGTGACCGCACCGCTCGCGTGGTCGAACTCGAGCGCCCGCTCGACCCGCAGGAACACCGCCCGCGGCTCCGGCTCGCGAGGCTCGGCGGCCGCGCGCTCCTCGTCGAGGGTGCCGAGTTCGTAGGCCAGCCAGCCCACCCAGCCGAGGCGGAAGGCCGGCGCCGGGCGCGCATCCGGCTGCGGCACAGGCACCCCCGCGCTCCGGTCCCCACCCGCGGATGACCGCCCGCCGAACTCGGTCGTCGCCGCGAACAACTCGGCCCACGACGCGCACCGCACCACCTCGTGCGACCCGCCGAGGTAACTCATGCCGGTTGCGGCATGCACCCCCCCGTCGAGCCAGAACGCGTTCTCGGTGTGGGCGTACAGGGCCGTGAACGCGGCCGCGGGGTCGATCGTGAACGCCAGACGGCGGCGCAGGATCGACGGAGGCATTGCACTAGCGTAGGACGTGCCGCCGAGCCCGACGCGGCGGAGGAGGTGCAATCGTGGCCGAGGCCCCCGCCACCTTCGTCTGGGCGGGCGGGGCGCTCGTCGAACGGGAGCTCCGGGCGCACAGCGCGTTGCTCGTGGCGGACTCGTGGTACGTGTCGCCGGAGGGTCGGGTGCGGGCGCTGGAGGCACACCGTGACCGGTTCACGGAGAGCGTGACCGCCGCATCCGGAGCACTGGATGTCGCGCTGGAGCCCGCGGCGATCGACGCGTTCTGGGGGGCGGCGATCGGGCGACTGCGCGCCTACCGCTCGGCCGCGCTCTTCCCCCGGGTCGAGCTGGCGCGCGTCGCGGGCGTGGGTGAAACCGACGGCGAGAGCGCCGAGTACGAGTTGCCGCTGCGGGTGCGGCTGGCACCCCG
>BADC01000881.1 GCA_000333435.1 Corynebacterium-like bacterium B27
TGACCGGGGTGGAGATCCCACCCGGGGGCCCGCATCGGGCGAGGCTCTTCATCGATCACGGCATGGGCGTGGTGATCGGTGAGACCGCCGAGATCGGCGACGACGTGATGCTGTACCACGGCGTCACCCTGGGCGGAAAAGCGAGCGGCGCGAGAAGCGGCATCCGGCGCTCGGCGACCGCGTGGTGGTGGGCGCCAACGCGACCATCCTCGGACCGGTGTCGATCGGCGCCGACAGCAGCGTGGGTGCCGGGGCGGTGGTGGTGAAGGATGCCCCGGCCGGCGCCGTGCTCGTGGGCATTCCCGCGCGCGACCTCACCCGACTCCCCGAGGGTTCGGGCTCGCGCGCCCCGCTCACCGACCCCGCCTTCTACCTCGACCCCGCCATCTACATCTGAGCCCAGGGCTGCGCGGGCGGCCTCAGGGCCGCAGTGCGGTGAGGAGGTAAGAGAGCAGGCGGTCGGCCTGCTCGGGCGACAGCGCCGCCAGCGCGATGCCGTTCCCGGCGACCAGCACGTCGAGCGGCTCGGCCTCGGGGCGCACCGTTCCTGCGTCGACGCCCGCCGCAAGGAGGCGACCGACCGCGTCGAGGGCGAGGGCGCGGGCGCCCGGAAAGCTCACGCCGGCGTGCGGGCTGCGGCCCTCGGCCGGAGCCGCCTGTTCGGTCGCCCGCAGCGCCCGCGCGAGACCGTCCTTGGCGCGCAGATACTCGATCCACTCGGCGAGCCACGCACGCAGTGCCGCGTCGGGCGAGGGTGAAGACGCCAGCAGGGGCTCGACGGATGCGCACAGTCGGCTGAGCTCGTTCTCGTGTGCGGCCTCGATCAGGGATTCGCGGGTCGGGAAGTGCCGGTAGAGGGTTCCGATGCCCACCCCGGCGGTCTTCGCGATGTCTTTCAACGAGGCGGCTGGTCCGTCGGCGGCGAAGGCGCGCACCGCAGCCTCGAGCAGTCGTTCCCGGTTGGCCACGGCGTCGGCACGGCGCCCCGACCGGACTGGAACGTCGTCCATGGCTGACCTCCTGCTGAGACGATTGCAAACGGAGCCGACTCCGGTTACATTAAACGGAGCCGGCTCCGATTCAATCTACCAGCCCGCTCTCATTCTCGGGAAGGACACCATGTCAGCAACGCGCATCACCACCCCGTTCGGGCCCACCTCCACCGCCGGCGACGTGATCGCCGGCATCGACCTCGCCGGCCGCCGGGCCGTCGTGACGGGCGCCTCCTCCGGCATCGGCGCGGAGACCGCACGGGCTCTCGCCGCCGCGGGGGCAGAGGTCACCCTCGCCGTGCGCGACGTCGAGGCCGGTGCTCGCGTCGCCGCCGTGGCCGGTGGGGCCGTTCGTGTCGCCCCGCTCGACCTCGCCGATCGCGCATCGATCGCCGGATTCGTCGCCTCCTGGCGAGGGCCGCTGCACATCCTCGTCGACAACGCCGGCGTGATGGCCTCGCCCGAGACCCGCACCGCCGACGGCTGGGAGCTCCAATTCGCCACCAATCACCTCGGGCATTTCGCCCTCACCCGAGGCCTCCATGACGCGCTCGCCGCGGGTGCGGCCGGCGGACCCCACTCCCGTGTCGTGGTGGTGAGTTCGGTCGGGCACGTGAACGGCGGCATCCGGTGGAACGACGTCAACTTCGAGCACGACCCTTACGACGCGTGGCAGGCCTACAGTCAGTCGAAGACCGCCAACGTGCTCTTCGCGGTGGAGGCGGCGCG
>BADC01000880.1 GCA_000333435.1 Corynebacterium-like bacterium B27
TGCTCGGTTCGATCGCGGGCCTCATCATCAGCGTCATCGGTGGCCGCCAGTCGAAGGCCGCGGGCGTGCCCAACGGCCCCGCGAAGGCCGGTGTCATCATCTCGATCATCGGGATCGTGCTCTCGGTGATCTGGATCACGATCGTGATCATCGCGGTCGTCGTCGGCGCCTCGGCCCTGATCTCGCAGTGCGCCGACCTCGGCCCCGGCGTGCACGAGCTGAACGGCGTCACCTACACCTGCAGCTGAGCCCCGCGCATCCGCTGAACTCCCGTCGTCTCCGGCGACCTGGCTCCGGGAATTTTTCCCGCCCGATATCGTTCACATCACCGAACGACATCACTGGGAGCCGGGCATCCGGAGACGACGGGAGTTTTTGCATGACACGCATCATGGTCGTGGTCGGGAGTGTGCGCCCGGGGCGGATCGGGCTGCCGATCGCCGAGTGGGTGCGCGACGTGCTGCTCACCGACGGCGCCATCGAGGTCGATTTCGTCGACCTGGCCGAGCTCGCGCTGCCCTTCATGGACGAGCCGAACCACCCGCGCCTGCACGACTACCTGCACCAGCACACGAAGGACTGGAGCGAGCGCGTCGACGCCGCCGACGGATTCGTGTTCGTCACCCCCGAGTACAACCACAGCTTCTCGCCGGCGCTGAAGAACGCGCTCGACTACCTCAGCAGCGAGTGGTTCCGCAAGCCGGTCGGCTTCGTCAGCTACGGCGGCGTCTCGTCGGGCACCCGCGGCGTGGTCATGCTGAAGCCCGCGGTGGCCGGCCTCGGCCTGGTGCCCGCGGCGGCGGCCGTGGAGATCACCTTCGCCGCCCGCCAGCTCGACGACGAGGGCCGGTTCCAGCCCACCGAGCAGCAGGAGAAGAACCTCGCGGCGCTGGCCGACGAGCTCGTGGCCCTCGGCTCCGCCCTCGCCCCGCTGCAGAAGCGGCACGCTCACTCGCCCGGCGCCTGAGCGCGCCCCGCGGAACACCATCGTCATGGGCGTCTACACCCTCGGTGCGCTGACCACCGTCCCGGTCGCCGGCCGACCCGATCTCGTCGCGCCCGCCGTCTGGTCGGCGCTCGCCGCATCCGGGCTCCAGGATGCGGTGGGCGTGGTCGAGATCGACCCGGCGGTCTCCGACACGGCCGCGACCCAGCAGGCCTACGGGCTCGAGGTCGACACGCTCGCGAACTGCGTGGTGGTGGCCGGCAGACGCGAGGGCGAGGAGCGCATCGCCGCCTGCGTCGTGCTCGCGAGCACGCGCGCCGACGTGAACGGCGTGGTGCGGCGCCGCCTCGACGTGCGCAAGTCGTCGTTCCTGCCGATGGACCGCGCGGTGGGCCTCACGGGCATGGAATACGGCGGCATCACGCCGATCGGCCTGCCCGGCGAATGGCCGGTGCTGGTGGATGCGCGGGTCGTGGCCCAGCCGGCGGTGATCGTGGGCAGCGGAATCCGCCGGTCGAAGCTCCTCATGCCCGGGGCGGTGCTGGCCGCGCTGCCCGGCGTCGAGGTGGTGGACGGCCTCGGCCGGGCGGTGGCCGGTGGCGCGTAACGCACGGGCGGGCCGGGGCCCCGCCGAACTAGAGTTGCCCTGACGAATCCCTCCGCTCCCAGAAAGCCGAACCCATGTCTGCTCGCATCTACGACGACGTCACCGAGCTCGTCGGACACACCCCGCTCGTTCGCATCAACCGCCTCACCGAGGGCATCGACGCCACCGTGCTCGGCAAGCTCGAGTTCTACAACCCCGCGTCGAGCGTGAAAGACCGCATCGGCGTCGCCATCGTCGACGCCGCCGAGAAGTCGGGGGAGCTGAAGCCCGGGGGCACCATCGTCGAGGGCACGAGCGGCAACACCGGAATCGCGCTCGCGCTCGTGGGTGCGGCGCGCGGCTACAAGGTCATCCTCACCATGCCCGAGACGGCGTCGACCGAGCGCCGCGTCGTGATGCGCGCCTACGGGGCCGAGATCGTGCTGACGCCGGGGCCGGAGGGCATCCGTGGTGCGCTCGCGAAGGCGAACGAGATCGTGGCGTCGACGCCGAACTCCATCCTCGCGCGGCAGTTCGAGAACGAGGCCAACCCGGCCATCCATCGCGCCACCACCGCCGAGGAGATCTGGGCCGACACCGACGGCGCCGTCGACATCTTCGTCGCGGGCATCGGCACGGGCGGCACGATCACGGGTGTCGGCCAGGTGCTCAAGGAGCGGAAGCCCGGCGTGCAGGTGATAGGGGTCGAGCCGCTCGATTCGCCGCTGCTCACGCAGGGCACGGCCGGGCCGCACAAGATCCAGGGCATCGGGGCGAACATCGTGCCCGACATCCTCGACCGCACGGTCTACGACGAGATCGTCGACGTCGCGCTCGACGACGCGCTGCGCGTGGCGCGCGAACTCGCGAGCGAAGAGGGCATCCTCGCCGGAATCTCGTCGGGCGCCATCATGTGGGCGGCCCTCGAGGTGGCGAAGCGGCCCGAGAACGCGGGCAAGACCGTTGTGGCGGTGGTCTGCGACTTCGGTGAGCGGTACATCTCGACGCCCCTCTACGCCGACCTCGTCGACTGACGGATCGGGTCGTGGCAGCATCGCGTCGGAGGCGCCGCCCAGGGCTCATCGGGCGGCTGCGCGAAGACGTCGAGGCGGCGCGCACGCATGACCCGGCGGCGCGCAGCGCCCTCGAGGTGGTGCTCGGGTACCCCGGGGTGCACGCGGTCTGGGTGTACCGGGTCGCGCATCGGTGGTGGCGGAGCCCCGGGCTGAAACTGCCGGCGCGACTGCTGTCGCAGTTCGCGCGGTTCCTGACCGGGG
>BADC01000879.1 GCA_000333435.1 Corynebacterium-like bacterium B27
CGGCGGCGGCCGCCGGCCGCCCAGGCTGACGAGCAAGGGTACGACCGATGGCGAGATCGCGGATGCGCCGTAGGCGGCGGAGGCGAATCCGGCGACGGTGACACCGATCTGCACGGCCGAGAGGAACCGGTTGGGGTTCCTGGCCAGGCTCGCGACCTTCTCACCGCGCCGGCCGCGGAGGGCGAGGGCGTTGATCTGGCTCTCGCGCAGCGTGACGAGCGCCATCTCGGTCGCCGCGAAGACGCCGCCGATGAGGACGAAGACGATGACCAGCACGATGGTCACGACGAGATCGCCGCTCATCGGGCGGCCTTCGCCGGAACATGGGGCGCGCCCGGGGTCACCCGGGCGCTGGGTCTATGGCCGTCGGAGTCGGCGGTGCGTGTCATGCCCTCGACGGTATCGAGCGCACATTTGAGAACGCCGACAGGCTCGGCCGACGACTAACCGATCGCGGCGATCCGCCAGCCCGCAGTCGTGCTCTCGCCGGGTTCGAGCACGATCAGGTCGTGGCCGGAGTTGAAGGCATCGGGTGGGCAGGTCATCGGCTCGACCGCGAGGCCGATGCGGCTCACCTCGGGCTCTGGCCGGTCGGCGGTGTGCACCTGCACCCACTCGCACTCCCGGCCGAAGCTCAGTGCGACCCCCGTGCCGTCGGCCGCGGTCACCGTCACGGTCGCGGTGCCCGCCGCGTCCCGCCGCAGCGAGGTGAAGGCGTGGTCGATGAAGGTGTCGCCGATGCCGCGTGGCTCACGGAAGTCGAAGGCGCCCTGGTCTTCGACGGCGACCTGGGAGAGACCGATCGGGATCAGCCGCTCGGGAGTGACCGTCAGCACCTCGTCGGCCGGCAGCGTCAGCGTCCAGTCGTCGACGTGCCCGGGGCCCGCCACCAGGTACGGATGCGGTCCGGTGCCGAACGGCGCGGCGTCGGCACCCGTGTTGCGGGCGGTGACGCTCTGGTGCAGTCCCGCCTCGTCGAGCCGGTACTCCACCCGCAGTTCGAGGCGGTGCGGATAGCCGGCCTGGGACTCGATCACCGCCTCGAGCACGACGCTCTCGGGGGTGCGCTCGGTCACTGCGAAGTCGAGCCACGCCGCCAGGCCGTGCAGCGCGTGCGAGCGGGAGGGTTCGGTGAGCGGCAGCTGCTGCTCGACGCCGGCGAAGGTGTACCGGCCGTCGACGACCCGGTTGGGCCACGGCGCGAGCGTGGCACCGCGGTAGGCGGGGCGCTGCTCGTCGACGCCGAAGGGCACCACGAGGTTGCGGGTGCGGTGCTGCAGCACGCGCAGCGTGGCGCCGATCGAGGCGATCGAGGCCCGGTACTCACCGGCTTCGAGGTCGATGCGGGCGCCGGACAGGGGGCGGACTGCGGCCACGGGGTGACTCTCCTTCGGGGTGGACGTGCTTCAACGCTAGTGCCTCGGCCGTCGCGGCCGCGCCGGTGCGAAACGCGCCGAACCGCGACAAACCCGAGACGCGGGAGCGGCGTCGCGGTACCCTTCGAGGAATCGAAGGACCGTCAACAGAAGGGAATTCCGCTCATGACCGACGAGAATCAGCCGCCCGCCGGCTCTTCGGTTCCGCCGCAGCAGCCCGTTCCGCCCGCACCGGGGCCGCCCC
>BADC01000878.1 GCA_000333435.1 Corynebacterium-like bacterium B27
AGCACGACGACCGTCCCGGTCGTCGGCGTGAGCCAATCCCAGTTCTGACCCACCGTGAGGCGCCGGCGACCGTGGGCGTCGACCGTAGTCGCGCTGAAGGCGGTGCAGCCGTCGGCCTTGCGCGCTCCGGAGCGCTCACCGGAGCCGGCCAGCGCGATCAGTTCGGTGCGGGCGTTCAAGGCGACGATGTCGAGCAGGTCGACCCCGGCCCCCGCGGCGATGCCGGCGAACTCGGGCAGCAGATCGGTCGTCTGGTCGATCTCGTCCCGGTAGGCCCGGGCGTGCTTCGTGGCGTCGGCCCAACTCCAGTCGACCCGCTTGGCGAGCACGTCGGCGTAGAGCGCGATCGACCGGCGGATGCGCTCTTCGGCCAGCCGGCCGTACTGCTGCCCACGCTGCTCTGGGGAACCGGACACGCGGATGGTCGGGTAGCTCACGAGCTCGCGCCCGTCTCGACGAGTGCCGCGACGTCGACACAGCGGCGCACCTCATAGCCCAGCTCGGTGCCCAGGGTGATCATTTCGTCGATCAGTCCGATGCGGCCCGGCCGGCCGATGATCTGCGGGTGGAAGGTGAAGACACAGGTGCCGTCGCGCTCGGCGATGCCCTGCAGTTCATCGGACCAGATCTCGCGCACCTCCGACTTGGTGCTGATCTTCTTGTTCCAGGTCGATCCGGCGAACCAGAAGTGCGCCGCGTCGTCAAGGCTCCAGTGCACCGGGATCTCGATGAGCGACGACTCGTGCCGATAAGGCCGGATGTCGTCCATCTGGTTCGAGGAGTAGCGGAAACCGAGGGCAGGCAGCAGTTCGAGCGTCTCGTCAGCGAGGTCCCAGGACGGCGAACGGTACCCGTCGACGGCGATGCCGAAGCGCGCCAGCGCCGCCTGCGAGCGTTCGAGTTCGTCGCGCTGCTCCGCCGCCGTCAGTGTCACCGGAGAGCGGTGCGTGTGGCCGTGCGAGGCGATCTCATGTCCGTCGGCGATGATGGCCTCCACGAGAGCGGGGAAGCGCTCCGCCACCCGCCCGAGCACGAAGAACGTGGCACCGACACCGTGTTCGCGCAGGCGCTCGAGCACGTCGGGCACGCCGCGGCGCACCTCGTAGAGTCCCTGCGACCGGTCGACCCGAAGCGCACGCCCGGAAGGCGCATCCGCATCCCACACCTCGTCGACGT
>BADC01000877.1 GCA_000333435.1 Corynebacterium-like bacterium B27
GAGCTCGGTCCCGGGNGACCTCTAGAGTCGTTCGCGCTGCTCGTGGCGTACGGTGCGGTCATCCTCATCGCCGCGATCTCGGTGCTCGCCCGGCACGAGACGAACCCGCCCGAGCGGCGGGCGCTCCGCACGGGCACGCGGCTGCTCGACGACTACCGGGCGCTCGCCCGCGACGGCCGGTACCGCGCCGCGATCGTCGCCGGTGGGCTGCAGTGGGCGGCGATGATGGCGTACATGGCGTCGTCGGCGTTCCTGTTCCAAGGGGTCTACGGGCTGAGCCCGACGCAGTACGCGCTGGTGTTCGGCGGGCATGGCCTGCTCATGATCGGGGGCGCTCAGCTGAGTGCTCGCCTGGCGGGGCGGATGCGCGTGACACGTGTCGCCCGCATCGGCACCGTCGTGCTCACCGGCTGTGCCGCGGTGCTCCTCGTGGGGCTGGTCGCCGCGCCGCAGCTCGGGCTCCTCGGCTTTCTCGTGCCGTTGTTCGCGTTCACCACCACGTTCGGCGTCGTGTCGCCGACCCTGCAGAGCACGGCGCTCGGTGGGCACGGCACGCGGGCGGGCGCCGCCGCGTCGCTCCTCGGCGCCACGAACATGGTGTCGGGCGCGGTGGCGGCACCGCTCGTCGGCCTGTTCGGCGTGGCGACACCCATCCCGGCGGCCGCCTTCATGACCGCGAGCGCGGCGCTCTCGGCCCTCGTCCTGCTCGTGGGCTTCCGCACCCCTCCTCGCGACCCGTCAGTTTTTGGCCCTTCCCGCGCGGTTCTAGGGCCAAAATCGACGGGTCGCGAGGAGGGGCGGGGCCGCGGGAGGGGCGGGTCAGGAGTCGATGGCGTCGAGGGTGCCGAAGAGCTGCCCGTTGAGCTTCTGGGTCTCCTGCAGCGCGGTGTACGCCTCGGCGTAGGTCTCGGGTTCGGGAGCGCCGGGCACGCCGTACTTCGCGAGGATCAAGCCGAGCAGACCGCGCGCCGGGTTGCTGATGGGTTTGGCGCGCTGCTCGGCATCGGACTCGTCGAAGTCGACCTCGGGGTTCGGCGGCGTGTACTGCGGCAGGGTCTGCGGCCACTCGCTGACCGGACGCGGCTTCTTCAGATTGATGGCGTCGAAGAGCGGGCGGGATGCGACGTCCCGGTGAGTCAGCGGGCTCAGCCCGTGCAGCTTGGTGAGCGTCGAGATGACCGAACCGTGATCGTGCTGCTCCGTCACGATCGTGTTCTTCGCCGTGTAGGCCGAGATCGCGATGGCCGGCACCCGGCAGCCCAGCCGGTCGAAGGTGAAGTCGAACTCGCCCGCGTCGCCGTTCACGGGGGGCACCGCCGAGGGTGGCGGCACGTGGTCGTAGGTGCCGCCGTGCTCGTCGAAGGTGACGAAGAGCATGGTGTTCATGGCGTTCGACCCGGTCGCCGAATCGCTCTTACGGATGGCCGAGTAGACGGCGTGCAGCAGGGCGTCGGCAGCACGGGCATCCGACACCGCCGAGTTCACCACGTCGCCCACCGCCGGATCGTCGGACTCGTGGAGGGTGCCGTACGGCGGATGCATGTCGTTGTGGTTGTAGATCATGCGCGGCTCGATGAAGGCGTAATCGGGCAGGTCGCCGGTGGCCACGTCGTCGTAGAACTGCTCCATCACCCGGAAGTTCGAC
>BADC01000876.1 GCA_000333435.1 Corynebacterium-like bacterium B27
AGGAATGCCGCAACGAACGCCATTGCGGGTGTACTCGCTCCTGCGTAGATCAAGCAACTGAGGCTGAAGACGAAGGCTCCGACCGCCGCAACCCGGGACCGCGGTCGCGTATCAGAGCTGCCGGACTGGGTGTTCCGGCTCTGGGCCAGCGGCAACGAGTGGAACACGCAGCGGGAGGTGATGCGGCAGGCCGACCTGCACCGTGAGCACGACATCCCGGTGGGGTCGATCGTGATCGAGGCGTGGAGCGACGAGAGCACCTTCACCGCGTTCCGCGACGCGCGCTATGAGGTCGCCGCCGACGGCGCGCCCTTGCGCCTCGACGCGTTCGAGTTCCCGGCCGAGGGCGCGTGGCCCGACCCCAAGGGCATG
>BADC01000875.1 GCA_000333435.1 Corynebacterium-like bacterium B27
ACGATCAGCTTGGCCAGCAGCGAGTCGAAGGCTCCCGAGATGACGTCGCCGGCCTGCACGCCCGAGTCGACGCGCACGCCGGGGCCGCCGGCGGGCTTGAAGACGTGCACCGGCCCGGGCGAGGGCAGGAAGCCGCGGCCCGGGTCCTCCCCGTTGATGCGGAACTCGAACGAGTGCCCGTGCGGTGCCGGGTCGTCGTAGTCGAGCGTGCCGCCCTCGGCGATGCGGAACTGCTCGCGCACGAGGTCGATCCCGGTGACCTCTTCGGAGACCGGATGCTCCACCTGCAGCCGCGTGTTCACCTCGAGGAACGAGACGGTGCCGTCTTTGCCGATGAGGAACTCGCAGGTACCGGCGCCGAGGTACCCGACCTCGCGCAGGATGGCCTTGGATGACTCGTAGAGCAACCGCGTCTGCTCCTCGGTGAGGTAGGGCGCTGGGGCCTCCTCCACGAGCTTCTGGTGCCGGCGCTGCAGGGAGCAGTCGCGGGTGGAGACGACCACGACGTTGCCCTGGGCATCCGCCAGGCACTGGGTCTCGACGTGCCGCGGCTGGTCGAGGTACTTCTCGACGAAGCACTCGCCGCGGCCGAACGCCGCGATCGCCTCCCGGGTCGCCGATTCGAACAGCTCGGGCACCTCTTCGAGGGTGCGGGCGACCTTGAGGCCGCGGCCGCCGCCGCCGAACGCGGCCTTGATGGCGACGGGCAGCCCGTACTCGGCCACGAACTCGAGCACCTCGTCGGCGCCGGAGACGGGGTCGATGGTGCCGGGGGCGAGCGGGGCGCCGACCTTCTCGGCGACGTGCCGCGCCGACACCTTGTCGCCGAGTTTCTCGATGGCGTCGGGGGAGGGGCCGATCCAGGTGAGGCCGGCGTCGATCACCGCGCGGGCGAAGTCGGCGTTCTCGGCGAGGAAGCCGTAGCCCGGGTGCACGGCGTCGGCACCCGAGCGGCGCGCCACGGAGAGGATCTTGTCGATCACGAGGTACGTCTCGGCGCTCGTCGTGCCGTCGAGCGCATACGACTCGTCGGCCAGTTGGGCGTGCAGCGCGTCGCGGTCTTGGTCGGCGTAGACGGCGACGGAGGCGATGCCGCTGTCGCGAGCGGCACGGATGACCCGGACGGCGATCTCGCCACGGTTGGCGATGAGGACCTTGGTGATACGAGGCATAATCCTCAAGCCTATTGCGGCGACCCATCACCGATTTGGCATGTGCCCACAAAAATCCCGCGCGAACCACGCACACTCCCCACAATGCGCTGCGAAGGGTGGTTTGCGCGACCGGCGGGGTTACTCGCGGGGGGCGGGGTGGGGCGCGTCGCGCCAGAGGGTCGTCCAGTCGACGCCGAAGGAGCGGAGGAGGTCGCGGAGGACGGGGAGGGACATGCCGATGACGGCGGAGGGCGCGCCCGTGATGGAGCGGATGAACGGGGCCGCGAGCCCGTCGATTGTGAACGCGCCCGCCACCAGCAACGGCTCACCCGAACCGACGTAGGCGTCGATCTCGGCGTCGGTGATGTCGTCGGCGAAGGTGAGGGCGGCGTGGTCGGTGGCACCGGCTGCCCCGCGCCGGGAGCCGCCGCGGTGATCGATCAGCCAGTGCCCCGAGTGCAGCACCCCCGTCCGGCCGCGCTGGGCGAGCCAGCGTTCCCGCGCCACCGCCGGCTGGTGCGGCTTGCCGTACGCGACACCGTCGAGCTCGAACGCGGAGTCGCCGCCGAGCACGAAGCCGTCGATCGGGGACCCGTCGGGTGCCAGGCCCGTCGCGGCCACCGCCTCGGCCTTCGCTTCGGCGAGCAGCTGCACCATCGCATCCGTCGTCAGCGGCCCGTTCGCGGCGACCGCCCGCTCGACCGCCGCATCCTCGTCGACCTCGGATGGGATGACCACCGGCTCGATGCCGACCTGACGCAGCAGAGCGAGCCGGGCGGGGGAGGTGGAGGCGAGGTACAGACGCACGGGCCGGCCTTTGCTGTGAAATGCTCGGGGGATGGAAGACCAGAACGAGCTCGTCGAGCTGGACATCGACAATGTAGCCCACGGCGGCGTCACCGTGGCCCGGCTGGCGGGGCGCGTGGTGTTCGTGGCCGACGCGATCCCGGGCGAGCGGGTGCTCGCGCGAATCGTCGACGACAGCAAGGCGTCGTTCTGGCGCGCCGACACCGTCGAGGTGCTGCGGGCGTCGCCCGATCGGCGCCCGCACGTGTGGGCGGCCGCCGCTCTCGAGCGCGATCCTGAGGAGCGCGCCGGCGGCGCCGAGTTCGGGCACATCGCCCTCGGGCGCCAGCGCGCCCTGAAGAGCGAGGTGCTGCAGGATGCGCTGCGGCGCTTCGGCGGCGTCGAGCGCGCCGTCGAGGTGGAACCCATCGGGGCGGATGCGAAGGGGCCGGAT
>BADC01000874.1 GCA_000333435.1 Corynebacterium-like bacterium B27
CCCCGCGAGCGTCGTCTTGAGGGCCGACGCCGTGTCGTCGGCGATCACCCGGCCGTGGTCCATCACGAGCACCCGCTCGGCGAACTGGTCGGCCTCCTCGAGGTAGTGCGTGGTGACGAAGATCGTGGTGCCGTGCTGGTCGCGCAGCTCCAGGATGTGCCGCCAGAGGTTCGCCCGGCTCTGCGGGTCGAGACCGGTGGAGGGCTCGTCGAGGAAGAGCAGCGCGGGGGAGTGGATGAGGCCGAGCGCGATGTCGAGCCGGCGCTTCTGCCCGCCCGACAGCCCCAGCACCGTCCGTCTCGCCAGCGGCGCGAGGTCGAGGGATTCGAGCAGCTCGTCGGCGCGCCGGGCGGTGTCGCGCCGCGACATCCCATAGAACGCGCCCTGGCTCAGCAGTTCGTCGCGAACCCGCTGGTTGTTGCCGCCGCTCGTGCCCTGCCCGATGTAGCCGATGCGCCGGCGCACCCCGGCGGGATCGCGGGCGATGTCGTGCCCGGCGACCACCGCGTTGCCGCGGGTCGGGGGCAACAGGGTGGTGAGCATCCGGAGGCTCGTCGATTTGCCGGCGCCGTTCGGGCCGAGGAAGGCGACGAGTTCGCCGGCCGTGACGTCGAGGTCGAGGTCGGTGACCGCGTCGACCCGGGTGCCTTTGACGGTGAACTGCTTCGTCAGGCCCCGGGCGGTGATGATGGTGTCGAGGTGGCTGGTGGAGGTCATGCGAACACGGTAGAAGCCAATCAGGTCACTTTCTGTCCGGATTGCGCGAGAATATTGCGACATGGCCGAGACGACCTCGCGCATCCTGGCGCTGCTCAATCTGCTGCAGACCCATCGGCAGTGGGCCGGCGGCGAACTCGCGCTGCGCCTCGGCGTGACCGAGCGCACCCTGCGTCGCGACATCGACCGGCTGCGCGAGCTCGGCTACCGGGTGGCCGCCACCCGGGGCGCCGCCGGCGGCTATCGGCTCGAGGCGGGTTCGCAGCTGCCCCCGCTGCTGCTCACCGACGACGAGGCCGTGACCATGGCGATCGGGCTCCGCGTCGCCGCAACCCAGGGCCTGAGCGACGGCGAACAGACCACGCTGAGCGCCCTCGCCAAGTTCGAGCAGGTGCTTCCTGCTGCGCTCCGCCAGCGGGTGAACGCGGTCGCCGGGTTCGTTCAGCCGCAGTCGGCGCGCCCCGACGACGCCCCGGTGTCGCAGGAGCTGCTCGGGCAGCTCGCGCTGGCCTGCCGCGACCGGGAGCGCATCCGCTTCCACTACGAGTCGGGCGGCGGGGTGCCGAGCGACCGGGTGGTGGAGCCGCACACCCTCGTCGCGTCGACGCACCGGTGGTTCCTCGTCTGCTGGGATCTGCAGCGCTCCGACTGGCGCACCTTCCGGGTCGACCGGATGAGCCGCTTCTTCGGCACCCGGGTGCGCTTCGCGCCGCGTGCCCTGCCGGGTGAGGATGCCGCAGCATTCGTGGCGCGCTCGGTCGCTGCCCTGCAACGGCGGCTGAGCGCCGAGGCGCATCTGCGGCTGCCGCTCGCGACGATGCGGGAGTACTTCGGGCCGTGGGCGAACGACGCCGAAGCGATCGACGCCGAGTGGACGCGCTGGCCGATCAGCGGCGACAGTCTCGAGACCATGCTCGCCGCGCTGGTCTGGATTCCGGCCGGCGTGGAGTACACGCTGCACGGCTCGCCCGAGTTCCTGGCGTTCGCGGCGGAGGCTGCTGAGCGGATGCGCGGCGCGGTTCCAGCCAACTCACCGGTAGCGACGGAGCGCGGCTGAGATGATGGGCGCACGATGACGTTCTCGTTGCCCTCGCTCGACCAGCTGCCCGACCCGGCCATCGGCCTGCAGGTCGAGGCGGCGGATTGGCGTACGGCGGTGCGGGCGGTGGCGGCGGCC
Source organism: Corynebacterium-like bacterium B27 (assembly GCA_000333435.1). Taxonomy (GTDB): domain Bacteria; phylum Actinomycetota; class Actinomycetes; order Actinomycetales; family Microbacteriaceae; genus Herbiconiux. The sequence continues at coordinate 1,895 of BADC01000874.1, forward strand.
CTGACGGCCGCGGGGTACGCGGAACCGACGTACGGCGACCGGATGATCGCGCTGGTCGAGGAGTACGGCCCCTACATCGTCATCGCCCCGGGCCTCGCGATGGCGCACGCGCGGCCTGGCCCGGACGTCCTCGCCCCCGGCCTCGCCCTCGTCACGCTCGCCACGCCGGTGGCGTTCGGGCACGCCCACAACGACCCGGTCTCGGTGGTGCTCGGACTCGCGGCGACCGAGGCCGACCAGCACGTCGCATCCGTCGCCGCCTTGGCGAACGTGTTCAACGACGAGTCGGTGGTGCCGGCGCTCGCCGCGGCCGTCTCGCCCGACGAGGTGCGCCGGCTGCTGGGTGCTGCGGCGGGCGCTGACCTATCCTGATCAGATGAAGATCGTGGCCATCTGCGGCGCGGGCATCGGCACCTCCGAGATCCTGCGCGTCAACGCCGTGCGGGCGCTCGAGCGGCTCGACATCGAGGCCGACGTCTCCGCCTCCGACGTGGCGAGCGTGGGCTCGGCGGCGGCGGACGCCCAGGTCATTCTGACCTCGCCCGAGCTGGTGGGCGCGATCGGGCGCACCAACGCCGATGTCGTGGTGATCGAGAACTACTTCGACTTGGAGGAGATCACGGCGAAGCTCGAAGCCGCCGTCGGCTGAGCCGACTCGGCTCGGGGCGGGGCGGGGCGGCGCGGCTCAGTCGAAGAGGCGGCGGAAGACGTTCGTGTCGGCCAGGTCGACGAGCTCGTCGCCGCGGCCGGACATGATGGTGCGCATCGCGTAGAGCGTGAAGCCCTTCACCTGCTGCGCCGTGATCGCCGGCGGGATGGACAGCTCCTGCCGCGCCGTCACCACGTCGACCAGTGCCGGGCCGTCGTGCTCGAACGCGGCGGTGAGCGCGCCGCGCAGGTCGTCGGGCTTCTCGACGCGCTGACCGTGGATGCCGAGGGCGTTCGCCACGTCGGCGAAGTTCGGGTTGTCGAGGCCGGTGCCGTAGTTCACGAAGCCCGCGGCCTTCATCTCCACCTCGACGAAGTTCAGCGAGGAGTTGTTGAACACGACGATCTTCACCGGCAGCTTGTTCTGGCGCACCGTCAGCAGTTCGCCGAACAGCATCGCCAGTCCGCCGTCGCCGGAGAGCGCCACCACCTGCCGGCCCGGGAACGCGGTCTGGGCGCCGATCGCCTGCGGCAGGGCGTTCGCCATCGTGCCGTGCGTGAACGAGCCGATCAGGCGCCGCGAGCCGTTCAGCTCGAGATAGCGGGCCGCCCACACGACCGGTGAGCCCACATCCGGAATGAACACCGCGTCCTCCGACGCCAACTCGCTGACGAGCCGGGCGACGTACTGCGGATGGATGGGCGTGCGGTTGCGGTCGTTGTCGGCCAGGTCATCGAGTTGCTTGCGCGACTTGGCGTAGTGCGCCAGCGACGAATCGAGATGCTTCGTGTTCGTCTTCTGCTCGAGCAGGGGCAGGAGGGCGGCGATGGTGTCGCCCACGTCGCCGACCAGTCCGAGGTCGATCGGCGTGCGTCGCCCGAGCTGTTCGCCGCGGATGTCGACCTGCACGATCGTCCCCTTCGACGGATAGAACTGCTGGTACGGGAAGTCGGTGCCGAGCATGAGCAGTGCGTCGCAGCTCTCCATCGCCCGGTAGCCGGAGGCGAACCCCAACAGGCCCGTCATGCCCACGTCGAACGGGTTGTCGTGCTCGAGGAACTCCTTGCCCCGCAGCGCGTGCACCACCGGGGCGTTCAACCGCCCGGCGATCTCCACCACCGCGTCGTGGGCACCCTGCGTTCCCGCGCCTCCCAGGATCGTGACCTTCTTCGCCTGGTTCAGGATGTCGGCGGCGGCCTGCAGCGACGCATCGGAGGGGCGCACCACACTCTCGGTCGCGACGATCGGCGCCGACTTGGGCCGGCCCGCGGTGTCGGTGAGGAAGATCTCGCCGGGGATCACCACCACCGCAACGCCGCGGCGCTCGATGGCGGTGCGCATCGCGATCTCGAGCACCCGCGGCAGCTGTTCGGGCACGCTCACGAGTTCGGTGTAGACGCTGCACTCACGGAAGAGGTCTTGCGGATGCGTCTCCTGGAAGTAGCCGCTGCCGATCTCGGCCGCCGGGATCTGCGCCGCGATGGCGAGCACCGGCACCCGGGAGCGGTTCGCGTCGAACAGGCCGTTGATGAGGTGCAGGTTGCCCGGCCCGCAGCTGCCGGCGCAGACCGCGAGCGAGCCGGTGAGGGCGGCGTCGGCGGCCGCCGCGAACGCCGCCGCCTCCTCGTGCCGCACGTGCTGCCAGCTGACCGCGTCGGCGCGGCGGATCGCATCCGTGAAGCCGTTCAGCGAATCGCCCGGGAGCCCGTAGATGCGCTGCACCCCCGCATCCGCGAGGATCTCGACGATGGTGTCGGCGACTGTCGGCATTGCTGGCCCCGTTCTGCTCGATGGTTCGTTGTCACGCTACCCGCGCGGGAACACCCCCGCTCAGGAGATGTGGTCGCGCATGCCGCCCTCGAGCTTCTGCAGCAGCTCCACCACGCGGTCCCGCCGCTCGCCGAGGCCGCCCTCGGTGCTCCAGGCGTCGAGGTAGATCTTGAGTTTGGGTTCGGTGCCGCTCGGGCGCACCATCACGCGGGCGCCGGGCAGCACGATGCGCAGCACGTCGCTGGCCGGAACGGCGCCGCCGGGGCGGTTGAGGTCGTCGATGCGCTCGACGCGGAGGCCGCCGATCTCGGTCGGCGGCTCGGCCCGCAACCGGGTCATCACCCGGTCGATCTCCGAGAGGTCGGTCACCCGCAGCGAGATCTGCGCCGAGCCGTAGTGGCCGAAGCGCTCGCTGAATTCGTCGAGGCGGTCGGCGACGGTGCGACCGGATGCGGCGAGCTCGCGTGCGAGCGCCAGGAACGCGATCGCGGCCGAGATGCCGTCCTTGTCGCGCACCGTCGCGGGGTTCACGAGGTAACCCAGGGCCTCCTCGTAGCCGAAGACGAGACCCGGGGCGCGGGACACCCACTTGAAGCCGGTGAGGGTCTCGACCCAGCCGAGGCCGTAGGCCTCGGCCACCACGCCGAGGGCGGGGGAGGAGACGATGGAGCAGGCGAGCGTGGCGCCGGCCGCGCCGCCGGGGCGCGCGGCGGCGGCGGATGCCGCCTGCCAGCCGAGCAGCTGACCGACCTCGTTGCCGGTGAGCCGGCGGTAGCCGTCGGCGGTGGTGGGGTCGGGGATGGCGATGGCGAGCCGGTCGGCGTCGGGGTCGTTCGCCACGATGAGGTCGGCGCCCGCGGCGCGCGCCGCGTCGTAGGCGAGGTCGAGGGCTCCCGGCTCCTCGGGGTTCGGGAAGGACACGGTCGGGAAGGCTGCGTCGGGTGCGATCTGCGCGGTTACGAGGTCGGGCCGCTCGATGCCCGCGGCGTCGAGTACCCGCGCGAACGTCTCCCAGCCGACACCGTGCATCGCGGTGTACACGACGCGCGGGGCCGCGTGCCCGCCGCCGGGGGTGGTCTCCGCGTTCGCCGCGCCCGCGCCAGCCGCGGTGCGGTCCGCGCCCGCGGCTCCCCGCGCATCCGTCGCGCCACCATCGGCCAGGGCGGCCGTCGCCGCCACATAGCGGTCGACGACGCTCTCGTCGGCCACCTCGTAGTCCTGCGACCGCGGCACATCGGGCAGCTGCACCTCGGCGGCCACGCGCAGGATGTGGGCCGCGATCTCCGCATCCGCAGGCGGCACGATCTGCGACCCCTCGTCGGCGTCGCCGAGATACACCTTGTACCCGTTGTCGCGCGGCGGGTTGTGCGAGGCGGTCACCATGACGCCCGCGCTCACCCCGAGGTCGCGCACGGCGAAGGCCACGAGCGGCGTCGGCAGCAGCCGCGGCAGCAGCACCGCGCGCACGCCGGCTCCCGCCATGATCTCGGCGGTGTCGACGGCGAACACGCGCGAGTTCTTACGCCCGTCGTAGCCGATGACGATCGAGGGCCGGCTGCCCGGCTGGGCACGCTCGAGCAGGTACGCCGCGAGCCCGGCCGCCGCCTGCCCGACGAGCACCCGGTTCATGCGGTTGGGTCCGGCGGCGAGCTCGCCGCGGAGCCCGGCCGTGCCGAACGCGAGCCGCTCCCCGAACCGCGACCGCAGCTCGGCCACCGCGCCGGGGTCGCTCGACCCGACCGACTCGAGCAGCGCGCCGAGCTCGGCGCGGGTCTCCGCATCCGGATCCTGCGCCATCCACGCCACCGCCGCTTCGGCGAGGCGCTCGACGTCGTTCACAGCGCGGTCACGACCCGGGCGAGCAGGTCGCCGATCTTGCCCTCGGCGTTCTTGCCGGCTTCGATCACCTCTTCGTGGCTCAGCGGGGTCTTCTGGATGCCCGCGGCGAGGTTCGTGATCAGCGAGAACCCGATGATCTCCATCCCCGCCTGTCGCGCCGCGATCGCTTCGAGCGCCGTCGACATGCCCACGATGTGGCCGCCGATCGTCTTGGCCATCTGCACCTCGGCCGGTGTCTCGTAGTGCGGGCCGCGGAACTGCACGTACACGCCCTCGTCGAGGGTCGCATCCACTCCGCGGGCGAGGTCGCGCAGGCGCTTCGAGTAGAGGTCGGTGAGGTCGATGAAGGTGGCGCCCTCGAGCGGCGAGTCGGCGGTGAGGTTGATGTGGTCGCTGATGAGCACGGGGGTGCCCGGCGTCCAGGTCTCCTTGATGCCGCCCGCACCGTTCGTGAGCACCATGACGGATGCCCCGGTGGCCGCCGCCGTGCGCACACTGTGCACCACCCGGCGCACGCCGTGGCCCTCGTAGTAGTGGGTGCGCGCGCCGATCACGAGCGCGTGCTTGCCGTTCGGCAGCCGGATCGAGCGGAGCGACCCGACGTGCCCGGGTACGGCGGGCTCGCCGAAGCCGACCACCTCGGTCGCCGGCACCGTGGCCACCGTCTCGCCGAGGAGGTCGGCGGCCTTGCCCCAGCCGCTGCCGAGGGTCAGCGCGATGTCGTGCCGGTCGACTCCGGTGCGCTCGGCGATCTGGGCCGCGGCTTCACGGGCGACCTCGAAGGGGTCGGTGCCGGGCTGGTCGAGGGGGTTCTGTGCAGGTGTCGCCATCCGTCCACTCTATTCAATCGGCGCGGCTGCGCGGCGGGCGCCCTCGGCCGTTCACCCGTGGTTGGTTTGGCGAGGGTGCGGCCCTACGGGAGAATGGCGGCATGGCCTATGAGTTCGAGCGCAAACAGAGGGCCGCCGTCGTCGGGGGAGGCCCCGGCGGGTACGACGCCGCGATCGCCGGCGCCCAACTCGGCGCCGACGTCACCCTCGTCGAGCAGGTCGGCGTCGGCGGGTCGGCGGTGCTCACCGACGTGGTGCCGTCGAAGACGCTCATCGCCGTGGCCGAAGCCACGAACGCCATCGGCGAGGCCGCCGATCTCGGCGTGCAGTTCTTCAGCCGCAACGACTCCGGCCGGCCGGTGCGCCCCGAAGTCGCGGTGAACCTGTCGGCCGTGAACAAGCGGCTGCTCGGGCTCGCGCGGCAGCAGTCCGAAGACATGCGGGCGAACCTCATCCGCGCAGGGGTGAAGATCGTGCAGGGCCACGGCCGGCTCGACGGGCCCGACTCGGTGATCGTGTCGACGGCCGCCGGCGCCGACGGCACCGACTTCGACCAGGTGGACGCCGACACCATCGTCATCTCGGTGGGCGCGAGCCCGCGCATCCTTCCCTCCGCCGTGCCCGACGGGGAGCGCATCTTCACCTGGACGCAGCTCTACGGGCTCACCGCCATCCCCGAGCACCTCATCGTGGTGGGATCGGGTGTCACCGGCGCCGAGTTCGCCTCGGCCTACACCGCCCTCGGGTCGAAGGTGACGCTCATCTCGTCGCGCGACCAGGTGCTGCCGGGGGAGGACGCCGATGCGGCCGCCGTCATCGAGAACGTCTTCAAACGCAACGGCATGACGGTGCTGTCGAAGTCGCGAGCCGACTCGGTGGAGCGCACTGCGGACGGCGTCGTCGCCACGCTCTCCGACGGCACGAAGGTCGAGGGGTCGCACTGCCTGATGGCGGTCGGCTCCATCCCCAACACGAAGGGCATCGGCCTCGAGTCCGCGGGCGTCCAGCTGAGCGACTCGGGGCACATCCGGGTCAACCGGGTCGCCCGCACGAGCGCCCCGAACATCTACGCGGCCGGAGACTGCACGACCTTCCTGCCGCTCGCATCCGTCGCGTCGATGCAGGGGCGCACGGCGATGTTCCACGCGATGGGCGACGCCGTGAACCCGACCGAGCTCCGCAACGTGGCCTCGAACATCTTCACCCAGCCGCAGATCGCGACCGTGGGCTGGACCCAGCGGCAGATCGAAGAGGGCATCGCCCAGGGCGACATCTACAAGCTGCCGCTCTCGTCGAACCCGCGGGCCAAGATGATGGGCATCAAGGACGGCTTCGTGAAACTGTTCGCACGCACGGGGTCGGGCACGGTGATCGGCGGGGTCGTCGTGGCACCGAACGCGTCGGAGCTGATCTTCCCGATCGCGCTCGCCGTGGAGCACCGGCTCACCGTCGACCAGGTGTCTCGGGCGTTCACGGTGTACCCGTCGCTGTCGGGGTCGATCTCGGATGCGGCTCGGGCGATGCACATCGTGCTCTAGGCGGTTGTGGGGGCTGGCGGGGAGGGGGCGGATGCTCGCACTCCCGCGTCGGGTTGCTCGGGGGGCTGGCGGGGAGGGGGCGGATGCTCGCACTCCCGCCTAAGGGTGAGCGA
>BADC01000873.1 GCA_000333435.1 Corynebacterium-like bacterium B27
GCCACCACGAGGTCGACCCCGCTCAGGGCTCGGGTCACCCCGTAGTCCTTCACGATGCCGCTCACCCGGATGCGGGCGGCGCCGCCGTGCGCGTCGCCCGGACGGGCGGCATCCGCAGGGCGCGGGCGCGTTGCAGTGGTGGTGCCCATGGCTCCTCCTCGGTACTCGTCGGTCACAGGTCGGATCAGCCCGCGGCGGTGGGCGCCGGAGCGTCCTCGCCGGCGGCGATCGCCTTGAGGGCGGCGTCGACGCTCGCCTCGTCCCACGGCAGCGAGGCGTACTCGTCGGCTCCGAGGTCGGCGTAGTCGGCCAGCTGGTCCTTGGAGATCTGCAGGAGCGGCAGAACGACCTCGTTCGGCACGTCCTCACCGGCGGCGATCTTCGTGGCGATGTAGAGCGCGGCCACGGCCTGACCGGGATCGGTCAGGGCTGCGAACGAACCGTTGTCGATGCCGGAGTCCTGCCAGAACTTCAGCGACTTGCCGTCGGTGTCGAACACCACGACGGGCAGCGGGCGCCCGGCCGACTCGAAGGCCTGCACCACGCCCATGCCGCCGATGCAGCCGGGCACGGCCGCGATCTCGGGCAGTGAACCGAGCACGCCCACGATCTCCTTCTGGGCGGTGCTGCTGTCGCAGAAGCCGTTCACTTCGGCCGCCACGGTGACGTCGGGGTAGTCCTTGAGGATCTCCTGCTCGCGGTTGTTGAACTCCTCTTCGGGCTGCGAGCCGACCACACCACGGTTGATGATGATGTTGCCCTTGCCGCCGATCGCGTCGAGGGCCGGCATGAGGGACGCCTCGCCCCACTGGTCGTAGGCGTGCCGGACCACGGTGCCGCAGGAGGTCTCCATGTCGGCGTCGAGGATGATCACGGTGATCTGCGCCGAGCAGGCCTCTTCGATGACGGGCTTCAGCGCGGTGGAGGAAGCCGGGATGACCATCAGCACATCCGGCTTCTGCAGGATGAGCGAGCGGATCTGCGAGGCCTGCTCGGTGGCGCTGTTCTCGCCCGGAGCGTTCACGACCGTGTAGTCGGAGACCTTGCCGTCGGCCTTGAGGGCGTCGGCGGCCTCTTCGAACTTGTTGATCAGGGTGAGCCGCCAGCCGTTCACGAAGCCGTTGCTCAGGGCGACCGACAGGCCTTCGCCACTTCCGGATGCGGTGCTCTCACCTGCCCCGGATGCTCCGGCGCAACCGGTCAGGGCCAGGGCCGCGGCGGCCACGGCCCCCACCGCCATCATGCGTACTCGGGTCAACTTCATCGTCTGCCTCCTGGGATCGCGTCATTGCGGACTGTGGTGCCGGTCATGACAAACTCGTCATTACTGACTTGTATTTACAGGACTGTAAACGGTAGAGTCCTCGCTGTCAACACAAGCGATGTCGCTAGGGTGAGATCGGCGCCGGGTGCCAAAAGCCGCTGGGTGAGCGAGGTCGGCCGGAGGAGCGGAGCATCAGGATGAACAACGACGGGGAGCGCTTCGCGCTCGACCGGGATGCCGTCGAACCGCTCTGGGCGCAGTTGGCCGCGGAGTTGCGCAGCGCCATCCGTGACGGCGAACTGCGCCCCGACCAGGCACTCCCCTCCGAGAGCGAGCTGGTGGCACGCTACGGCGTGAGTCGCACCGTCGTGCGCGAGGCGCTGTCCGATCTCGTGCGTGCCGGACTCATCTACAATATCCGGGCTAAGGGGTCGTTCGTCTCGCCCCC
>BADC01000872.1 GCA_000333435.1 Corynebacterium-like bacterium B27
TCAGCACGTTTTGCATGCCGAGGTTCCAGCCGACGAGGGTGAGCAGGCTCGACAGCAGCACGAAGAACACCGCGCCGGTCCACAGTCCGGTCACCACCGGCCGGCCACCGGCGATGAGGGTTCCGCCGAGCACGACGACGGCGATCGAGTCGAGCAGGTAGGAGTCGCCGAGCACCGTACTCGGGGAGATGAACGCCGAGAGCAGCCCGCCGGCGAGTCCGGCGAAGGCGCCGGAGAGCAGATAGGTGGTGACGATGGTGGAGGTGACGCCGAGGCCCGCCTTGCGCGCGGCCGGAGCGCTCTGCCCGATCGCCGCGACGGAGAGCCCGTAGACGGTGCGGGTGAGCACCACGGCCACCAGCACGGTGATCGCGGCCACGATGACGGCGATGATCGGGACGCCGAGCACGCGGGCGTTCACGAAGCCGCGGAGCGCCGCATCCGCTCCGGCCCGGTTGGCGTCGGCGAGCAGGAGCGTGGCGCTCGCCACGACGAGGCTCGTGGCCAGGGTCGCGATGATCGGCGGGACGCGCAGCAGCATGATGGCGATCACGCTGCACGCGGCTGCGGCGACACCGGCCAGCACGGCTGCCGCGATGCCCGCCACCGGGCCCGCGGCACTGCCCACCGCGACCGCGACGTAGGAGCTCATCGAGACGATGGCACCGACCGAGACGTCGATGTTGCCCGGGCCCAGCGTGATGACGAGCATCTGCCCGATCGACACCAGCACGAGATACGGCGCGAGCGTGAGTGCTTGCACGACCGGTCCGCCCGGATTGCCACCGGAGACCGTGAGGATGCAGAGCCAGATGCCGACGACGCCGAGCATCGACCAGCCCCAGGCGGGCCAACGGAGAGAACGCAGCGTGGTCATCGAACGAACCTCTCGGTGATGATGCGCCCGGCCAGCACGGCGAGCACGATGATTCCCTGCGCCGCGGACTGCAGACTCGACGACAGGTTGATGAGGCCGAGCAGCACGGTGATGAGGGCAAGGGTGACCACGCCGAACGTCGTGCCGATCGGGAACGACTGGCCACCCGAGAAGTTGCCGCCGCCGAGGATGACCGCGGCGATGGTGACCAGGGTGAAGTTCGAGGCCGAGTTGGCGTCGCCCGACTGCGTCTGCGAGGCCAGCACGAGCCCCGCGAGCACGGCGAGCACCGCGGCGGCCACGTAGGTCAGCACGCGGGTGCGGGTGAGCGAGACGCCCGCCCGGCCGAGGGTGGCAGGGCTGGAGCCGAGTGCGCGCATCCGGGTGCCGAATCGGCTTCGCTTGGCGATCAGCCAGGCCACCAGGGTGATGGCGACGATCCACACCACCGGGGCGGGGATCCAGGTGGGGCGCCAGGCACTGAGCTGGCCGAGCCACTCGGGGGTGGCACCGCCCGGCGTCGGCAGCAGCTGCAGCGCGAGCCCGAGCCACACGAACGACATGCCGAGCGTGGCGATGATCGAGGGCACGTTGCGCTTCTGCACGATCACCGCGAGCAGCCCGTAGACCGCGACGATGCCGACGAGCGCCAGCACACCGAGCGCAGGGTCGGTGCTCAGCAGGGTGGCGGCGATGACGGTCACGAGGCCCACCAGCTGCCCGATGCCGAGGTCGATGTCGCCGACCGACATGATCAGCATCTGCGCCTGCGCCGCCAGGAGCAACGGCACGGCGGCGGTGAGCATCAGCGTGATGCCGTAGACGCTCAGGATGCCCGGCTGGTTCACCGCGGCGATCACGAAGATGACGATCATCGCCACGAGCGAGAGGGCGCCGGGCACGCTGTGCCGCGCGCCGATCACGGTTCGCCGGCGGAGGCCGGGGAGGGTGGTGGAGATGGCACTCATGATCGGTCTCCTCGGTCGCCTCGGGCAGGGGTGGGCTGGTGTTCGTCGAAGGACTCCGCGATCACGCGCTCCTCGGTGATGTCGGCCCCGGCGAGTTCGGCGACGATGCGCCCGGCGCGGAACACGTACACCCGGTCGCAGTGGGCGACCTCCTTGTTCTCGGTCGAGTACCAGACGATGCAGCGACCGCGCGCGGCCTCCGTCTTCATCAGCGTGTAGAGCTCGTCCTTAGTGGCGACGTCGACGCCGCGGAACGGGTCGTTGAGCAGCACCAGCGGCGCATCCGTGGCGAAGGCCCGGGCAACCAGCACCTTCTGCTGGTTGCCGCCGCTGAGACTCGTGATCGGTGCTCGCGCCCCGCCCTTGATGGAGAGGGACTGCACCCAGCCGTCAGCGAGGGCCCGGCGTCGGGCACGCGGCACGAAGCCCACTCGGGCGAGTTGCCGGGCAGCCGCCACGGCGAGGTTGTCGGCCACGCTCCAGAGCGGGAAGATGCCGCTGGTCTGCCGGTCGCCGGGCACGTAGGCACGTCGGCGCGGAACCGCGATGCGGCGCGAGAGCCGGGTGAACCAGAGCCGGTCGAGCAGCTCGTCCTGACCTTGACCCGCGAGCCCGGCCAGGCCGACGATCTCGCCCGCCCGCGCCTGGAACGGCAGCGAGCTGCCGGGGAGGGCGGCGGATGCGACCACCGCGCCCGCACCGAGCGACGTCGCCGATTCTGGCACGTCGTGCACGCGGGAGCTCTCGCCACGCACCTCGCCGCCCATCGCGACGAGCAGTTCGTCCTCGTCGGTGTCGGCGGCGGCGCGGGTGAGCACGGTGCGTCCGTCCTTCAGCACCGAGATGCGGTCGGAGTGCTCGAGCACCTCGTTCATGCGGTGCGAGATGAGCAGGATGCTCACACCACGCCCCGCGAGCACGTGGAGGTACCGGTAGAGCTGACGCATCGCATCCACCCCGAGCGACTCGGTCGGCTCGTCGAGGATGAGGAGCGCGGGCGGCTCAGAGCAGAGTGCGCGCGCGATCTCCACCACCTGGCGCTCGGCCATCGCCAGCTCCCCCACGAAGCGGGGCAGCTCGATGCCGTGGCCGGGGAACACCTCGTCGAGCACGGCGGCGATGCGCGTCTCGGCGGCGCGACGCCAGCCGAGCGAGCGGATGCGGCGACGGTCGCTCAGGAAGGCGTTCTCGGCCACCGTGAGGTCAGGCGCGAGCGAGAGTTCCTGGTAGGCCATGCGCACACCCGCCGACTCCGCCCGGCGGGCCGACCAGAGCGCACTCACGTCGGCGCCGTCGAACTCGATCGACCCGGCGCTCGGTTTCTCCAGCCCGCTCAGGATGCGCATGAGGGTGCTCTTGCCGGCACCGTTGTGACCGACGAGCCCGTGGATCTCACCCGGAGCCACCACGAGGTCGACCCCGCTCAGGGCTCGGGTCACCCCGTAGTCCTTCACGATGCCGCTCACCCGCGCAGGTCGGCACCCCGGCGGAGATCCTGGCGAACCCGGCCGACGACTTCGTGGCGAGCTTCGTGGGCGCCGACAAGGGCAAGCGGGTGCTCCGCATCGAGAAGGTCGGCGGTCGCGACGTGGTGGTCGACGAGAACGGCACGCCCACGGGAGTGCTGCAGCCATGAAGTGGCTCGAGTCGAACTTCGAGCTGGTCTGGCAGCTGACGCTCGCGCACATCGCGCTGAGCGTGCCGCCGATCGTCATCGGCTTCCTCATCTCCATCCCCATCGCGTGGGTGGCGAACCGCTACCGGGTGTCGCGCGGCACCATCCTCGTGGTCCTCGGCCTGCTCTACACGATCCCCTCGCTCCCGCTGTTCATCTTCATGCCCATCGTGCTCGGCACGCCGCTGCTGTCCTCGGTGAACGTGTCGGTGGCGCTCACCATCTACGCCGTGGCGCTGATGGTGCGCACCGCGGCCGACGGGCTCGAATCCGTCGACAAAGACACCCTGCTGGGCGGCTCGGCGATGGGCTACT
>BADC01000871.1 GCA_000333435.1 Corynebacterium-like bacterium B27
TTGGATCACGCCGACCGGAAATCCGGTGTTACGCAACATCGACCTCAATCTCGGCCAGCGCCGCACGGGGCTGGTCGGGCGCAATGGCGTGGGCAAGACCACTCTGTTGCGGATCATCGCAAGCGACTTCGCTCCTTCGTCGGGCACGATCTCGTCAACCGGCGTGGTCCATCTGATGCGCCAGATCGTCGAGCCTGCGGCAGACGAGACAATCGCCGACCTGTTCGGCGTGCGCGCGCCGCTGGAATTGCTAGCGCGCGCGGCCAGCGGGAAGGCGACTGCCGATGATCTTGAACTGGCAGACTGGACGCTTGAGGACCGCGTCGCCGCCGCGCTCGTCCGCGTCGAACTCGAAGCCACCGCGATGACGGCACTGACCGCTCTCTCGGGCGGCGAACACACGCGCGCCGCCCTGGCGGCCGCCATCTTCGCCGAACCGGATTTCCTTCTGCTCGACGAACCGACG
>BADC01000870.1 GCA_000333435.1 Corynebacterium-like bacterium B27
TATACCGAGGTTAGGGCCAAAACTGACGGGTCGCCAGGAGGTCAGGCGGCGATGCCCCGGGCGTCGAGCGCGTCCTGCACGATGGTGAGGCCGTCGAGGCCCGGCATGCGGGCGATGTGGGCGTCGATCTTCGCGGCCTCGCGGCGGCCGTCGGGCCCACCCATCAGGTGGCCCATCACGTGCTTGACCTCGGCATCCGTCATGACGCCCGAGCCCACCGGGCCCCAGAAGTTCTTCAGCGCGAAGCGCGCCAGCACCTGCGCCTTCTTGCTCTTCGCCAGCCGCTCGCGCGCCTGGGTGGCGTAGAACGCGACGTGCCGCGCCTCCTGCTTGGCGATGCGGCGCAGCAGCTCGGCGAGCACCGGGTGCGCCTCGAGGTCGGCCAGCCGGTTGTAGGCGGCGACCGCCGACCATTCGTTGGCGGCGCCCCACACCATGTGCACGGCGATGAACCCCGAGCCCACGATGTTGCCGAGCAGCGACTGCTTCACCGGGTCGAGCCGGTCCTTCCAGCCGAGCTTCAGTCGCGTGGCCTTCAGCTCGTCGAAGTCGACGATCACGTCGTGCTCGGCCAGCACCGCCGCGAGGGCCTCGCCGTGCCAGAACTCCTCGCGGTTCCACATCGTCATGAACGCCGTGACGTCCTCGTCCTTGTGCGAGGGCGTGACGAGCATGTCGCGGAGGTAGCAGACCGTGTGGTACTCGATGTCGCACATGTAGCGCAGCGACCGCAGCGTGCCCTCGGGCAGCGGATGCTCGCGGAAGTCCGAGAAGTCGAGGTCCTGCCACGCGACCTTCGTGGAGGTCTCGGTGTACTTGTCGATGTCGAATGCCATGAGAGTCGTCGGTCAGCGCGCGTCGTTCGCCGACCGGTCTCCTTCCTCGGGTGCGGTCCCCGTCGCGGCGGTACGCGGCGGGTCAGGGAGCAGTGTCAGGGTACCGGGCGTCAGCTGGTTGTCGGATGAACGTCTGGTCCAGTCCTCCACCGTCCACTTTGTTCGTTGCGCGTGCCGATACAGATCGGTGTCGGGGTTGACGACGGTCGCGTTGCCGAGCAGCTGCAGCCACGCGACATCCGCGAGGCTGTCGCCGTAGCCGTACGACTGGGTGAGGTTCGCGCCGTGCTCGGCCGCGTACTCCCGGAGCCACGCGGCCCGGGCCTCGTCGACGAGCGGCGGGGTGGCGAGGTAGCCGGTGAGCACTCCCTTGTTGGCGTGCATCTCGCCCGCCACCACCTCGTCGAAGAATTGCGCGAAGGGGGCTGCTGCGGAGGAGGTCGCCCCGGTCACGAGCACCGTGCGGTGCCCGGCGGCGCGGTGCTGGGCGACGCGGTCGAGCGCATCCGGAATGGCCCGCGACAGCATCGCCGCGCCGAACCGGCCGCGCACGAGCTGTTCGAGGTCGGCGACCTTGATGCCGCGGTACCGGCGCACCAGGGTGCGGATGAACTCGCCCCGGTCGCGGTGGTCGACGCGGAGGTACTTCGGCACCGAGAGCATGAGGGAAGCGAACTCCTGCGGCCACTGCGCCTTCGGGATGAGGCCGAGCCGCACCCAGAGGTACTGCTCCACCAGGTTCGACTCGACGACGGTGCCCTCGAAGTCGAACACGGCGAGCACGTCGCTGCGCACCGGCAGGGCGCGCTTGGCGCGGGCGCGGCCGGCGGGCCGCGACGCGTAGGCCTTGGTGAGCCCCGTGATGGAGGGGAAGTGCACGTTCTGGAAGTAGTCGTGCCAATCGATGTCGACGACGTCGAAGGTGCGGTCGGCCGCGACGGCGCCGGATGCGACGGCCTCCGCCAAGGTCGCGTTCAGCGCGCGGGTGTTGCGGTCGTCGAAGATGAGCTCGGTCTGCACGTAGGCGCGGTAGAGCTCGGCGAAGTAGCGCAGCTGCCCGAGGCCGGCCTGCCGGCGGTGCAGAGCCTGCGTCCAGCGCCGGGTGCGGGTGGTGGAGGACATCCGGCCCACCACGTCGTCGGCGGCGGAGGCCAGGCGCTCCTGCAGCTTCAGGGTGCGCTCGACCGAGCGGCCACCCGGGAACCGCCACGACGGCACCTGGATGGGCCCGTCGTCGTGCGGCATCGGGTTGGTGGTGAAGAACTCCTTCACGTTCTCGTACATCGAGTGGAAGGGGAGCGGGTTCCGCGCTCCCGAGACCACCTGGTAGTAGTTCGGCTCGTCGACCTTCGCGGGGGTGACCGCGGCGGCGAGGATGGCGTTCACCACGAAGTCGACCGGGATGACGTCGAGGATGGAGTCGGGCACGCCGGGGAACTCGGGCAGCTGCCCGCGACCGTAGGCCATGATCAGCGGGTCGGCCACCTTGAAGCCGTCGAGCCAGCCCGGGAACGGATGCCGCAGCGCACTCTCGATGATCGACGGGCGCACGATCGACAGGCGGTGCCCGGCGGTGCCCCAGAGCTCCTCGGCGGCACGCTCGGCGAAGGCCTTGGTGAGGGTGTAGACGTCGGTCCAGCCGAGCGATTCGGCCCGGATGCGGCCACTCTCGACGAGCCGCTTCGTCACCCACTCGATACGGGCGGCCTCGGCGTCGGCGGCGACGGCTTGCGGGCCGACCTTACCGAGCTTCGCGCGCGACGCCGCGAGCAGCGACTTCAGCACCCTCGGGCGGGCGGGAGGCCATCTCCACCCGGCGCCGGGCCGACTTTGCGGCCGGGTTCTCGGCACGCCAGTCGATCTCGTGCTCGAGCGGCGCCTCGAGGCGCACGCCCTTGCGCATGCCGCCGACATAGGCGGTGGAGACGTGCACGACGTGCGGGTCGCTGCCGGAGGCGAGCAACGCGCCGTAGATACCGGTCGCGCCGTCGACGTTCGTCTGGAACGCCTCGTCGATCGGCGGGTCGAACGACACCGTCGACGCGCCGTGGATGACGACGTCGAGATCGCCGGGCAGCTCGCCCGGGTTCGCGAGGTCGCCCTGCACGACGGTGATGCGCTCGCGGATCACCCGCTCCACCTCGGCCTCGCCCACGGCCTCACGCCAGCTGCGGAAAACCGGCTTCTTGAGCAGGGTGGTGAGCCGCGACTCGCCGCTGGTGCTCGACTTGGGGCGGATGAGCAGCGAGATGCGGGTGTCCGGATGCGACGACAGCAGCCGCTCGAGCACGGCCTGCCCCACGAATCCGGTGGCCCCGGTGAGCAGCACGTGCGCGGAACCCAGAGAGAACGCCGTCTCCGTCGCGGCGGCGGGGGTGGTGTCGGTGGTGGCGGTCGTGGGCTCGGTGGGGGAGGCGTCGGTCATACTGGCGCTCCGCCTTTCTGCTCGGTATCGGCTTGGCCGGCTGCGCCGGCGGTGTCGGTGGGGCCGGCCAGGCCGGCTGTGTCGGCCGGGCCGGCAGTGGCGGTGGGGCCGGCGGATGTGAGTGCGGCGGCTGTCGCGGCGATGGCGCGCGGGTGCCGCACGAGCGACGCCGCGCGGCCGAGCCGTCGGGCCGCCCGGTTCGCCGCGCCGCCCTTCGCGAGGGCGCGGCGGCGGGCGGTGCTCACGACCGTCAGCGCCTCGAGCCCCGGCAGCTCCCGCTGCACGTGCGCATCCACCTCCGCGGCCAGCGCCTCGTCGACGAGGGTGCGGTAGAAGAACGCCGTCTCCGAGCGCTGCAGGCTCGCGGCGCCGATCGGCCAGCTGGTGCGGGGCAGCGCCCGGCGGGAGAGCGAGCGAGCCCGCTTGGACTCGCCGAGCCGGCGCACCGCATCCGGTTCGACGAACAGGCGATGGCGCGCCTTCACCGTCTGCACCGTCTCGAGCAGCTTCACGAGCTCGGGATGCGGGTCGAGCTCGGCGAGGCGGAGGTACGCGGCCTCGGTGATCCACTCGTCGATCGTGACCGACGCCAGGTGCAACCCGATCACGTCGGGGCCGATGGAGTTGGCCCGGAACGACTCCACGATCGGCGTCGCCCGCTCCGCGAGTTCGAGCCCCAGTGCGCGCAGTCGCGGAAGCTCCTGGATGCGGGAGGAGTCGTAGCCGTGGGCCTCCACGATCACCTCGAACGCGTCGGCGATCCAGAACTTCTCGAACGCCCAGGTGGTGAGGAAGGCGGTGACCCGTGCGTCTTTGTGCGTCGGGGTGACGAGCACGTTGCGGAGGTAGGTCATGGTGGAGCGCTCGAGCTCGCGCAGATACGCCAGCACCCGCACGGTGTCCGGGGCGAGCGGATGCTCGGCGAATGCCTCCAGGTCGATGGCCGACCGGTGGCTGCCCACGGCTGTGCGCGCGAATTCGCGCACGTCGAAGCGAAGCGGTGCTCCTTCTTCAACGGTCATCGTCTGCTCTCCGGACAAGGGAATCCCTCCGCGTGGGCGGCGTGCTCGAGGTGGATTTCGCGGGCGCGCGTCGGTCGCTACGCACTCCGTAGCGTATCCTAAGCAGATGGCGACGGCTCTGGTGACCGGTGGCACATCCGGGATCGGTGCCGCATTCGCTCGAGCGCTCTCCCTGCGGGGCTACGACCTCGTGCTGGTCGCTCGCGACGAATCCCGGCTCCAGGCGATGGCCGACGAACTCGGCCGCGCCGGTGCGACGCGCGTCGAGACCATCTCGGCCGACCTCGCGGTGCGCGCCGACATCGACCGGGTCGCCGAGCGCCTGGAGAGCACCGACGACCCCATCGACTTCCTCGTCAACAACGCCGGGTTCGGCATCCACGGGTCTCTGCTCGAGCGCGACGTCAGCGTGCAGGAGCGGGCGCTGACCGTGATGTGCCTTGCCGTGCTCATCCTCGGCGGCGCGGCCGGCCGTGCGATGACGGCGCGGCACAAGGGCACCATCCTCAACGTCTCGAGCGTCGCGGGCACCATCGCCACGGGCAACTACTCGGCGGTCAAGGCCTGGACGACCGCCTACACCGAGTCGCTGGCCGTGGAGTTGAAGACGACGAACGTGCAGGTCAGCGCCGTGCTGCCCGGGTGGGTGCGCACCGAGTTCCACGAGCGGGCGGGCATCCGCACTCGCTCGATCCCCGATTTTCTCTGGCTCGACGCCGACGAGCTCGTCGAGGAGTGCCTCCGCGACGTCGCGCGCGGCAAGGTGCTCTCGGTGCCGTCGGGCCGGTTCAAGTTCCTTCTCTTCTTCACCCGCCACCTGCCCCGGCGCATCATCCGCTGGGTCTCGGGCAAGATCTCTTCGAGCCGAAACAAGCCGACGGAAGCGACGGTGACGCAATGACGGACAGGCATCCGCACCTCATCCGTGCCCCCAAAGACCGCTTCACCTCGGGTGTCATGGCCGGGTTCCGCTTCGTGGCCCAGCGCATGGTGCTGAAGCCCGTGGTGTGGTCGATCACGCGCGTGAGCGTGCGCGGGCACGACGCCGTGAAGGGGGTGCAGGGCGCGTTCATCGCGGTGGCGAACCATTCCAGCCACCTGGATGCCCCACTCATCATGTGCGCGCTGCCGCGCCGGCTCGGCCGGTACCTGGCGGCCGGAGCCGCGGCCGACTACTTCTTCGACATCTGGTGGCGGCGCATCCTCACCGCGCTGTTCTTCAACGCGTTCCCGATCGACCGCAGCGGCACCGCGGCGAAGCCCGGCGTCTCGAAGCGGTTGCTCAACCGTGGGGTGCCGCTCTTGGTGTTCCCGGAAGGTACGCGCTCGAAGACCGGCGAGATGGCGGGGTTCAAGCCCGGCGCCGCAGCGCTGTCGATGTCGTGCGACGTGCCGCTCGTGCCCGTCGCGATCGTCGGGGCGAGCCTCGCGATGCCGCGCGGGCGCAACTGGCCGATCCCCGGCCGGCCGCCGGTGGCCGTCGTCTTCGGCCAGCCCATGCTCGCGCTGCCGGGCGAGACCGCCGATCAGTTCTCCTCCCGCATCGAACGTGAGGTGCGGCGACTGCACTCCACCGGGGCCGGCACCGCTGCCATCCCCGCGCTGCCGACCGCCGCCGACACCCGCACCACCCAGAAAGGCGCAGCATGACCGACGTGAAGCACATGAAGTGGTGGGGCTGGGGCGTCGAAGGCGTCGGCTTCCACTTCGAGGACAAGCCCGAGTTCGTGCCGTTCGTGCAGAAGGATGTCGATCGCCTCGTCGTCGTCTTCGTAGACGGTGACCCAGAGGTCGCGCTCGGGGAAGCCGAGGCCGCCCTCGTTCTCGGGCGTGGTGAGCAGCTCCCAGGCGTAGCCGATGGCGCCCTCTTTGAAGTAGTCGCCGAACGAGAAGTTGCCGTTCATCTGGAAGAACGTGCCGTGCCGGGTGGTCTTGCCCACCTCTTCGATGTCGAGGGTGCGGATGCACTTCTGCACGCTGGTGGCACGCGGATACGGTGCGGGAACGAGCCCCGACAGGTAGGGGATGAACGGCACCATGCCGGCCACGGTGAACAGCAGCGACGGGTCGTCGCTCACCAGGGAGGCGGAAGGCACGACGGTGTGCCCCCGATCGCCGAAGAACTCGAGCCAGCGGGAGCGGATGTCAGCGGTCAGCATGTAGTGCGGGTCGTC
Source organism: Corynebacterium-like bacterium B27 (assembly GCA_000333435.1). Lineage (GTDB taxonomy): Bacteria > Actinomycetota > Actinomycetes > Actinomycetales > Microbacteriaceae > Herbiconiux. The sequence continues at coordinate 6,458 of BADC01000870.1, forward strand.
CTGTTTCGGGAGGGAGGCGAAGCGGTTTACTTGCCGGCGATGGCGGCGCGGAGCTCGGCTTCGCGCTCACGGTAGCCGTCGATCAGCGAGTCGCTGAACTCCTTGGTCTTCTTGTCGAACTCGCTGAAGAACTTCTTGCGCTGGCGGTCTGGTTGAAC